>CAYQTY010000044.1:0-8845 GCA_964420535.1 uncultured Leptolinea sp.
GTGATTTCATCAAAAGAATCTTGAGAGCGTTTTACAACCCTTTGCATTGATTCCAGAGTTTGAAGCTGCGTATCGATAAGTGTTGTCTGCTTTTCGAATGCGGAAAACCTATCCTGCCACTCTTTCCATGTGCGATCTCTCTCAACTTGCAGAATAGATTGTTTTTCAATGAAAGTATTGATTGCCTGGCGTCTTTCAGATTCTGCCGTCAGTAACTCAGTCACTCTTTGTTCCAATTTCCGTGTGGAATCTGAAGTTAGAACCACTTTTCCGCGTTGTTCATCCTGGCGTTTACGGATGGCTGTCACTTCACCTAACAGATCTGCCAGGCGTTTTGAATCCTGTCTCCTGCCTTCTTCCAGAAGCCGTAAGGTTCTTTTATATTCTTCATCACCCCGGGTGATCTCAGTTATTTTTGTATCAGTTTCGCTGATCAAACGGCTAAGTCGGAATTCTTCTTCCTGACGGACCTGAAGAGTTTTCTTTATTTCTGCTATTACATCAAGGTTTTTTTTCAATTCAGCGACGGATTTTTTTACAGTATCCACTTCAGCCAATCGGCTTTTTTCAAGATCTCTGTTTTGGTCGACCCGGGCTTTGTCCACCTGTTCAATACTTCGAGAGAGTTCAATTTTTAGTGAACTGATCGTTGCTTGAATTTGGTCAAACCGGCCGGTAAAGGCAGATATTCTGCTGGTTTCGCTTTGAATTGCTTTAACTTCTTGTGCAGCGCCATTAATGCTCATTTCGAGGGCCGAAAGCCTATCAGTCAACATGGCAATCGTAGTTTTATCTTTTCTTCGCTCTTCATCGAGCCATTCAATTTTCTTATTTAATTGCTCTAAATCCATGTCGGGTCCTTGATTAAAAGTTCAGAAAAAATTATACCATCCTGCTTTTGGTTCATTTAAGGTTGGGGAACGCTTCCAGTATAGTCAACATACTGCGGAGAAAAACCTGAGGGAATAAACCAATAATCACTACTATCCCTAAGAATAAAATGTAATAAACCTTTTCCACTATAGGGAATGCGGTATGCGACCATGTCTTGACCCTTAAAGAAATATTCTGGAGAAATTTCACAATTGCGGCAATGAACATGATATTGGAAAATATTACCCAAAATAAAACAAATGTATCAATTTTAGCCAATTCAAAAAATAGTAATATTCTTGACGGAAACGCTGGCAACACGGGTAAACCCGCGATCGTAAGAGCTGAAATGGCAAATCCAATCAATACCACAGGGTGGAATACCCTCTCTTCGTTAGATGATTGTCTCTCATTCTGTTGTATAAATGATAAAAGCATGGACCAAAGCGCTACCGCAAGTATTCTCGGAAGAAACATCAAAACGAAGGCATCCCAGCCCGACACCTTATTCAGACTTAATGAAAGAATGGATAAACCCGTTTCAAAGGAGATAATATATGCTGTTGTTCTGTAAATATTCTTTTCCATCAAGAAGAAAAAGGATCCGGTGATAGTCATTAAAATTCCAAGGATCCTCAACACAGTAAAAATTTGGGCATCATCTCTTAGCCAGACAAAGCCATCCAGATACCGTATGATCAAAACCAAAACTACAGTGTTGAACATCAGAAGGACAAAACCTACTTCAAAAGGCGGCTTTTCACTGGCGATTTGTGGCATCCAGGAATTGAACGGGAATACTCCCACCCAGAATGAAAAACCCAATCCCAGAAAAATAAGTGCTTGAACAATCAATTTAGATTCTGTGGGGTTTGCCTCAACAGCAGATAATACCCAACCAGATGTGAGAATAAATGGCAACGCCAATGTTTGAAAAATAATAAACCGCAGAACGCCTCTGGTTGGTTGGCTTCCAAAATCTGTAAAAAGCACCACCGCTAGAATCACACAAATCTCTATTAAAAGAGCCGCATACAAGAAGGGTTGAACTGATAGAGCTGCTAGAAAAAGGCTGACAATTAAAAAAGCGGTAGGAACAAACTTAACTGGAACGTCAATAACAAACGACATACTTGTATAAAGAAAGAGAACCATAAACATGAGGGAAACAATGATCAAGTCGCCATTTCCAAAAGAAAATGTGCGGCCTAAAATTGTTATGGAAGAATTCACTTGAATAGTTGTATTTCCAATTTGAAGAATTGCTTTGTCAACATTAGTTATGAGTGAAGTGACAATTAAAAATAAAGATAATCCCAATCCTAAAATCAGGGTTCTCCGTTCATTTCGACGAATAATCCACAATACTATACTCATAAGACCGGGTAGCCCGATCCAGATAAGAGGCGCACTCATAATTAGTCACTATCTCCGGGTACCGTGTTGAAATAAATCGTAAGCCACGACAACCCTATGGTTATAAAAACAAGTAAACCAGAAACAAGAACAGAGCTTTCGATAGTCGCGTACATTACTTCGAATCCGCCGATAAATGTAATTAAGCCGATGATCGTTCTTATGTAGTTTTTTGCCAGCCCTACCTGTAAAAGTCCACTGGCAAATAGCAACATCCCACCCCAGATAATCTCGATTCGAGCTTGAATAAGAGTTTGAATAACTGGAGTTATTGAAAATGACAAAAGCCATATCATGCCGGCTATGAGAAATCGAAATCCAAAACCAGTCGAAATGCTTTCTTTTTCACTATCGAGCATAATATCAGGATGAGTAGAGCTTACTATGGCTATGGTTATCCATCCGCCTAATAATTTCACAATGCTCTCAGAAATTGACCATGATAAAGTAGTAAGCCAGAAAACAGAAAACACTTGAAATGCCCACGCTATTGACATCCATCTCCATTGATTAATCAATAGAAGGACTGTCGTGGTTATGATCAGGATTAATACAGCAATAACAGAGATATTTGAAAGCATGTTAGTTCAATCCAGTTCCACTAATTATGGTAATAATTAAAACGAGGCATAGTATTGACCAGAGAAATCCCCCATCGCTCTCAAACAAATTGATAATAAAAGAATACAATTTTTCTATTAAGCCAAATGACGGCCAATTAATTGAATAAATTGGCCGTGTCATTCTTTTCACATATTCTTTAGAGATCTTCTGTACCTTCGCAAATTCAGGCTCAAGATTAAAAAGCTTAAATTTTGATGCAATGAAAAAACTAATACCACCCAAAGTCATTAACATAGCCTGTAAAGATAGGTCAAATTTTATAGCATCTGGTTGCCAAAATAAACGTATAAACCACGAAGAGATCACTAAGAATAATGATCCGATTGGGGCTATAGTGGCGGCCCAACGTTCCAAATTTTGGTCTTCGCGCTTTTCTGAAAATACAGACTTTATTAAATAATAGAAAATAGGAATTATTGCGACTAGAAACAGAAAGCCAGGAATCGTGCCTTTAGTAGTAAAACCATTCAAACCCGAATTATTAGGGGTAAAAGGTAATCCGCTGAAGCTGAAAATGGAAAATAATCCAATAAACAAATAAAATTTTCCACTTCTTATAGGTAATGTCAGGATAAACAACACTGGAGTGATCGCGATGAGGAACATAATCGCGGCGGCTGAGTATCCATACAAATATTCAGCACATAAAAATGCGCCGCCCGCTGAAAGCCAGAAAAACGGAGTAAATTCTTGCTTATTTGTCTTATTACTCACCAATGATCCAACGATTGACATAAATAAATAGAGCAATATTACAGAAGAATTGAATTCATTGCCTGAAAATGCGGGTAACTGAACCACAATCGTTGCCGAAATTATCAAACCAATAATATGTCGTGAGATATCAAAACTTCTATTCATCTCACATGGAATTCCTGCTATTGATTTAGAAGGAAATATTCCCATCCGCAAAATACATGCAATTAAAGTAAGTTGCGCAGGTATAGATTTAAGTGTCTCCCATTTATTGGAATTTTGCTCGTTCAAATCGCTCAACGAAAAAACAGCAAACAATATTACAAGGCTTGCCAATCGCCAAAAAACAAACAGGAAGATCCCTTTCGTCAGCCTCTCTTTTGTGAGGGTAACGAATAATTCCCAAATATCAAATAGGGAGATAAAAAATAAAGCTGTCAAAACATTTTGACTGGAACATGCGCCCATTCCGATGACACCAAATAATAAAACACCTGTCCATTCAACGGTGTTCGCACCAAACCCAATTCGTGTGGCTGACGAGATTATCGTGCCTGTGACTACGGCCAAAACCGATAGTATCATCGGCCAGTTAATCAGGTTTATTTGAAAGGCTGGAAAAATTGTGTCTATGGCTATATCCGCATATAACTGACCGGAATATAAGAAAGGTAAATTGTTCTTTCCGACAAAAAAAACAATCCAGGCGGCTACTGAACAGAAAACTGAGAACAACCAGGCAAAACCGGTTCCCCGGGGCACGAATCGAAGAACGGTTACACCAACCGCTCCAGCCAGCAATATTGCAACAGGAATTATTCCAGACAAAGAAAAAATCTGACGTTTTATAGAATTTCAGCAAAAGGTTTTCTGTGGATAAATTTCCCATCACCCTTTTTACCGAACCAGGTTTCACCATCCACAATGAGTTTGCCTCTGGAAAAAACTTTTTCAGGGAAACCTTGCAAGCGCCAGCCTTCGTAAAGATTATAATCGGTTCGGTGGTGAGACAAACCTAGTCCGTATGTAACAGTTTTTTCCGGGTCCCAAATAGCAATATCAGCGTCACTTCCAGGCATAATTGTGCCTTTTTGGGGGTATAAACCAAATATTTTCGCTGGATTTGTGCAATGAATTGCCACAAAATCATTTGGAGAAAAACGTCTGGAGTTAACAGCTTTCGTCCATAAAACAGGCATTCGATCACCCACTCCGGGAAGGCCATTGGGGATTTTTGTAAAATCATCCTTCCCCAGTTCTTTCCCGGCGATCGTTACTTGTTGCCCTTCATATAGTATGGGTTTGGAACCGTCAAAGAAAAATGGGCAATGGTCTGTTGCCATGACCTTCAGAATACCTTTTTCCAGCCCTTCCCAAAGCCGCGCGTTATCTTCTTTTGACCGCATCGGAGGCGAACAAACCCACTTGGCGCCATCGGCCTGAGCGAGGTTATCTTCCGTGAAAAACAGATATTGAGGGCATGTTTCACCCATTATGGGTAATCCTAAATTTCTCGCGTATTCAAGCTGGTCGACTTCACCGGCCGCATTCATATGAACAATGTAAAGTGGAGCTCCAGCTTGAGCAGCCAATGATGATCCACGTAGAACGGCTTCTGTTGCCCCCCAGGCAGGTCTGGTGCGAGCGTGCCACACCGGTGACGTGTTGCCACCCTTGATAGCTTCTTCAATCAGTATATCGATCACATCTCCGTTTTCCGCATGCATCATAGTTAACATTCCGTGTTCTTTGGCTATGCGCATCACCTGGAATATTTCTCCATCCTGCAGACGCAGACGGTTATTGTATGCCGTAAATACTTTCAATGTCGTAATACCCTGTTTCACCAACCCTGGAATTTGACTGGCAATTCGGTCATCGAATCGCGTAATATTCATGTGCGCGGAATAATCAATGGCTGCCAATGGATCCGCGATCGAATGCCATGCAGAAACACACTCTTCCAATGTTTCTTTATCCAAGGAAATGAAATCTATCGCAGTTGTGGTTCCCCCAAAAGCGGCTGCTTTATGTCCTGTGTAATGGTCGTCAGAAGATATCGTTCCTGCCATGGGGAGTGAAAAATGTGTGTGAACATCCACCCCACCCGGTAGTACCATTTTTCCTGTCGCGTCTACTATCTGAGCTTCGGGATCCCTGATATCTTCTCCAATGCTCTGAATTTTTTCTCCATTGATCAAAACATCAGCTTTAATTGATTCTGAAGCCGTAATGATCGTTCCACCTTTAATCACTGTTTTCATTAAGACCTCCGCTTAGGGATTGCTTCGATAAATTTTATTTTCCTTTTTCCCAGGAAAATCAATATATTGTTGTAAAGCGTCAAGCAGGAGATCCTGGGAGATTTCATCCATATCATTATTTATAGCATCACTATTATCAGCCAATAACCGCTCGCGTAAACTTTTCCAGAGAATTTGACGTTGCTCGGAATGCACAACCAGTTCGTTAATAGTCTGCGCGCAGGTAAATAATTCACCTAGTGTGTACAAAAATGTTACCCGTTTCCAATTCTCTGCTGAAATCGGTTTTTCAAGCCTTTCCATTGGACCTAGAGAAATTTTAAAATACTCTTCATTGGCCCGTTTGTGATCCATCTCGTCATGAAACAATTCTGCCCGGGTGACCAGTTCATGGCCGCGGACCGGGCAGATATTTTCAATTCGCCATCGATGTTCCTCCCCGAACGCCCCAGTTTGATAGAATGCCAGATAATCAACATCAATCACTTTGGGAGCAGATTTAAGAGGAATTCTATACCAACCTAACAACCGGGCAATTTCAAGGTCACGCTGTTCCGGCAGTACACCTACAAGAATAAGTGCTTCATCAGGGATTCTTGACATGACCTTCACTCTGTCAGGTTGGTATAGTGTACTTTAGAGATTCTTTAATAAACCTACTTTGTCATTGAACTCATTGATCAATGCGTCGATTTCAGGAATTTGTTTCTGGATATCGGTCCAGTAATTCTCATCGTCCCACTGGGCATTAATTTCTTCGTAGGTTTTTCCCTGCTGCTCAACCCACGTATAGTATTTAAGGTTATGAACACGTTTGCGGTCCATAGTGGTCATATCAAGCAGGTAGTCGCTGGTTATACCCTTCAAGTAATGGTCAAAGGTCGCCGCAGCATCATTTTCTGTAAATTCTCCAAAAGAAGCCCTGTATTCAGCGATACGGCTGCTATAAAGCTCCATGGAATCAGTCAAAACTGTGATCATAATATCTTCTTCGCCCAATCCTTCGTATTTGGCGAACTTGATTGCTGATAAACAGTTGGCGATACCGGAGAAACCAAGCAAGTCGAGTTGATTGATAACAGATTCAGGAATACCCTGCTTCTTCAAGTAAGCCCGCCCGACAGGTTCATTGAATAACCGCATGATGTTGACAACGGCCTCATCATCAATAGCCACAACCACATCGGAATTCTTCACATTGTGGATCCAGGGGACATGCTTATCGCCAATACCTTCAATCCGATGTGAACCAAAACCATTCATCAGTAATGTCGGGCATTGCAAAGCCTCACTGGCGATGATCTTGCTTGTTGGGAATGCCTGTTTCAGGTAATCGCCGCAGGCAATGGTGCCAGCCGATCCCGTAGTTAAAGCAACTCCTCCAAAGCGTCCACCATTGCGAAGCTCTTTTTTGATAACCTCTTCCATCGCATGTCCCGTAATATCATAATGCCAGAGGTAATTTCCAAATTCCTCAAACTGATTAAAAATCATCAGATCCTGACCTGATTTTCTCAGTTCCCAACATTTGTCAAAGATTTCTTTGACATTCGATTCGCTGCCTGGAGTGGCAATTGTCTCACCAGCTATCTTCTTCAGCCAGTCGAAACGCTCCTTGCTCATTCCTTCAGGAAGGATAGCGATGGATTCGCATGCCAGCAATGCAGAGTCATACGCTCCGCCGCGGCAATAGTTACCGGTAGAAGGCCATACTGCTTTTTGCGTGGTTGGGTCAAACTGTCCTGTTACCAATCGTGGAACCAGACAGCTAAAAGCAGCTCCAACTTTATGTGCACCGGTTGGGAACCATTTGCCCTCCAACGCAATAATGCGGGCTTTTGTACCTGTCAGGCTGGAAGGCAGTTCAATGTAGTTGACTCCACCATAAGCGCCACCTTTAGCCACCGCTTCATTGTGCCAATTAATGCGGAAAAGGTTTTCAGGAGATACATCCCATAAACCAATATTTTTTAATTTTGCTTTCATCTTATCCGGGATTAATGCCGGATTTTTCATTTGTGCATACGTAGGGATAATAATATTGCGTTCTCTGGCGCGTTTCACGGCCCTTTCAAGGCGGTCAGCGTGGATAGATAAATCAATCTTAGTCATCTTTAATCTCCTGATAAAGGTTTAACAGATGGTCGTGCGGGTGCTTCACTAACAATATAGAGCGGACGTCCTTTTACTTCATCATAAATTCGCCCTATGTATTCACCGAGAATACCAAGTGAAATTAGCTGTACGCCGCCCAGAAAAAGTACGGCTAAAAGTGTTGTCGCCTGTCCAAAAAAGGCTTGCGAACCTGCCAGGCGCATGATAATTACAACGGGAATAGCTATTGTGCTTATACCAGCCGCGATAAATCCCACATAGGTCGCCAATTGCAATGGGAAATACGAAAAGCTTGTGATCGCATTTAATGCCAGAAGAAGCATTTTTTTTAGAGGGTATTTTGTTTTTCCGGCAAATCGGGCCGCCCTCTTATATGTCACTCCTGTTGATTTAAACCCTACCCATGCGGACATTCCCCGCAGAAATCGATGTTTTTCATGCATCGAATTCATTACATCCACTACTTTTCTATCAAGCAGCCGAAAATCACCGGTATCCAAAGGGATGTTTACATCGGTTATCCTCTGAATCAGCCGGTAGAAGAATGAAGCGGTAAATGTTTTGAACCAGCTTTCTCCTTCTCGCTCACCGCGAACCGCGTAGACAACCTGGTAACCTTCCTGCCACTTCTCTATCAACTTGAGGATAACTTCAGGAGGGTCCTGCAAATCGGCGTCAATAATTACAACCGCGTTTCCGCAAGCGTAATCCATCCCGGCGGTAACGGCGATCTGGTGGCCAAAATTGCGGGCAAAGATCACCGGGCGCACGCGCTTGTCTTGCGCAGCCATCTCGCGGATGATCTCGGTCGAGCCGTCGCGCGAGCCGTCGTCCACCAGGATCAGCTCCCACGGCTC
>CAYQTY010000044.1:8855-15834 GCA_964420535.1 uncultured Leptolinea sp.
AATTCCCGAATTTGGTCGGTTGATCCATCTCTGGAGCCGTCATCTATAACAACCATCTCCCAGGTTTTACCGGTTGAATCCATAATGTCAGAAACACGCCTGTACATTTCCTGAAGGCAGTCTTTTTCGTTGTAAACAGGGACAACTATTGAAAACTCAGGTTTATCACCCATGATTTACTATTTTCTTTCCGGCTCAAATTTTCAAATGTGCTTTCAAAGCGTTTAGCGTAGGTTCTATAACCGGAGCCGGATTAACTGATTGCATGGCTGACTTGATATCTTTCAAGCCATTTCCTGTGTTTATCACAACCACCGGATCTTTTTCTGAAATTAGAGACATCTCCAGGGCTTTTTGTAAACCGGCGTAGGCAGTTGAACCGGCTGGTTCAGCAAAAATACCAACTTTTCCAAGTTGTGCGATACCATGGATGATGGAATCATCTGATACGGTAATATACGATCCCCCGGTTTCTCTTGCGGCACGTACACCGCGTACACCATCACGGGGTAGATCTACGCTGATGGAGTCAGCAATGGTGGTTGCTGAAATTGGAATAATAGTCTCATTACCGGCGAAAAAGGCGTTTGCTATGGCAGCGGATTTATCAGATTGGACACCGAAGATTCTCGGCATCTTCTTTAGCCAACCAATCTTTTGTAAATCCTTGAATCCTTTGTGCAATCCCGAAATTATGTTACCATCACCAACGGAAACAAAGACACACAAAGGTTTTTCTTCATCATCCATTTTAAGAATGATCTGTTCCCAGATTTCAAAAGCGCCTGTCTTTTTACCTTCAACTGTAAATGGATTAAATCCTGTGTTCCGGCAATACCAACCAAATTCCTGCGCAGCTTCGATGGTCAGGTCGAAGGCTGAATCATAGTTGCCATCAACCAGAATCACCCGAGCGCCAAATACGATTAATTGTGCCACTTTTGCCGGGGGGGCTGTTTTAGGGGCAAAGATCACAGATTTTTGCCCGACAGCGGCCGACATACACGCCAACGCGGCGCCGGCATTTCCAGTAGATGCCGTAACAACAACATCGGACTTGATCTCTCTCGCACGTGCAACAAGGATGGAAGAGGCTCGATCTTTGAATGAAGCCGAAGGATTTCTCCCTTCATCCTTTATCCATAGCTGATTAAGCTTCATTTCTTTCTTTAATGCTGGTGGAGAATACACTGGTGTACCACCAGCCATTCTGAGAGGGGTGCCTTCGCCTCCCGGATCCTTAACCGGTAATAACGGAAGATATCGCCATAAAGACTGTTCATCTCGGGATGTTATATCTTCAATCTGATACTTCTTTTTAATTTCCTCGTAATCCAAAATGACATCCAGATTACCACCGTCTTTCGGACAGGTATATGTCACCTGGTCCGGCAAATACTCTGTACCGCATAACGAACATCGATATCCAGTAAATTCTTTCATTTTTACCTGTCTGATGTCTGATGTCTTTGGAATATGAGTCATATTATACAGCTTTTTCTCATTATTACTCATTTTCAAATGGAACGCCTAATGCAGCGGGTGGATTACTCCTCATTGACCGAAGCATTTTGCTTATTACAGGTCTCACCTTTTCCGGAAGCCCCATAATGGCACGCTCTACCCACTCGGTATTTCCAATATTCACCAGAAGAAGTGTCAGGATCATCAATGGGAATGGCGCTACCTGAAGTACCTGACTGGGAATCGCTGTTAATGTGGTCTGCAAAACAAGGCCAAGCCACTGAAGGAATGCAAATAAATACGCGCCAAGGCTGCCACGTAACGGGCTCCAACCGCCAAAAATGACGATTGCCAGGACAATCCATCCAATTCCATCCAGTCCGGAAATTGTCCCTTTCCATCCAGCCTTTACAGAAAGTGAATACATTGGGCCGGCTAGACCAACCAGCGCACCACCAACAATGGTATAGATATACCGCATCTTGTTTACATTTGCGCCGCGAATATACGCTGACGCCGGACGCTCACCAATTCCCTGCAAGATAAGTCCGGGACGGGTTTTTGATATGAATATAGTTGAGATAATGATCAGCAGGTAACTCAGATAAACCAGAATGTCCTGCTTAAATAACAGCACACCCAGTACCGGTATTTGACCTAAAAATGGTATCTCAAACGCCGGTGGAACTCGAGGTCCGGATAGCCCAATAAACGAATTACCCAGAAAATAAGCCAGGTCACGGGTCATTAAAGTCAACACAAAACCAACGGCTACCTGTGACTGTTTGAGTGTAATGCTGGAAAAAGCCACAATACCTGCCACCAATCCGCCGACAATTGCGCCAGCCAGAAAACCTAGGAAGATATTTTGCGTGGATGTAGCAATAGCAAATCCTGTCATGGCAGTAAGAATTATCGTACCGTTCACAGACAGATTGGTTATGCCAGCTTTCTCTGTTATCGTCTCGCCAATAGTGGCAAAAACAATGGGGGTTGCAGCCGCAATCACACCAGCCAGTCCGATTAAGATAGTGTTAAATTCCATAGTCTCTGACCTTACGCTTTCTTTGTCAGGCGTTTACGAATTCCATCCATCATCAAGACGAATAGAACCAGGGCACCCTGCAATACACCCGATAACGAAGAATCCAGCTTCATGACTATTGGTAATTGGATACTTCCAAAGTTCAATGCGGCAAAGAAAAACGCGACAGGAGCCGCCCAGATTACCTGATAATTGACCAGCATACCAACCATGAGGCCCAGGTACCCATACCCTGAAGAAATGGAGGGTATAAGCCTATGATGGACAGCCAAAACTTGCAAACCACCGGCCAATCCAACTATGCCACCGCAAATCATAAACGCGGCCATCATGTATTTAGATGTGGGGATGCCCAGAATTGAAGCTGCTTTACGATTTTTCCCTACGGCTTTTAATTTAAGCCCGAAGTAGGTGTTTGACAAAATGAAATAAACGATAACCAGTGCCAGTACACCAATTATCACTGACCACCAACTCAGGCGAAGACCTTCGATAATTGGTAGCCATAACTCTTCTTTGAATGGTTCTGTGCCACTCATGGACCCGATCCCCGGACGTTTCCAGGGCCCGAAAATTAACCAGATCGTCATTGCTGTGGCGACAAAGTTCATTCCCAGACCGCCAAAAATCTCATTCACTCCGCCATACGTCTTAAGTGCGCCAACAATCGCGGCCCATAGCGCGCCACCGGCAAAACCAGCCAAAACTCCTATAATTATTATCAAAGCCGGAGGTAAGCCCGAATCTTGTAGAAGTCTAAGCGCAAAAGTAGTGGCAATTGCGCCCATGGTAATTTGCCCTTCTATCCCGATATTCCATAATCCGGCCGAAAAGGTGACTAACGCGCCAATGGATGCCAGCAAAAGTGGTATCCATGCGACAATTACATTCGTAATGGAACCGATAGAATCAAATGAGCCTCTAAGGATATTTCTATATGCTTCAAATGGTTGGGCATTTGCCATAAGCAGGACGATCGTTGTAAATACCAATGCTAAAAATACTGCCAGGACCTGCATACCCAGTGTGTACCAGCGGGATTCGCGTTTCAATGTCTGATCTCCTTAGCCGGAAAAACCTTTTCCACCAATTAATTGCCCGAGCTGATCCACATTAGTATCAGAAGCCTTTATCGGTTGAGATACTTTCCCACCAAAAAATACAAGAATTCGGTCGCTGTAATGTAAGATTTGCTCAAGATCGGAGGAAATAAAAATAACGGATGTGCCATTTTTGCAGCGTTCTTTTAGTTTCTCCCATAACCAGATGGTTGATTCCAGATCAAGTCCCCGGGATGGATGTTCCAGTAAAACAAGTTTCAACGGGTCATGAAGTAACGCCAGTAAGGCTCGCTGCTGGTTTCCTCCAGATAATTCTTCTACAAGGCTGCCAGGCCGGCCTTTTATATTGAACTCATTGATTTTTATTTTTGTACGGTCCAGCACATTTTCTTCATTAATAAATACGCCGCGGTATTCTCCCGTAAGCACAAAATGGTCTTTAAGCGATAAACCGGGAATCAATCCCTCTTCCATTCTGTCTGCGGGGACATACGAAATGCCGGCTTTAAGGTAAGAAGAATAAGGTTCATGGGTCAGATCGTGTCCATTAACCACCAGACGCGTACTTCCTGTTGTTGGGAATAATCCTCCCAGGGCACGTAGGAATAGGCGTTGACCGCTTCCTTCCATACCCGCCAACCCGAGTACTTCACCGGCTTTAACACAAAGGTTGACATTTTTTATATGGAGGCGCACATCCTCTATTTCGAGGTTATGGATCTCTAATAACGCATCTTCATTGTGACATCCAAGACTTTGCCCCAGTTCCATGGGCTTTCCAAACATTAACCTAACAAGATCATCTGTATGGTAAGGCTGAATGGCTTCGCCTACCAACGCGCCGCCGCGGAAAACAGCCGCCCGATGACAGAGTGTCTCGATTTCTTCCAATTTATGAGAAACAAAGATAACGATCATGCCATCTTTAGCCAACCGTTTCAATGTTTCGAATAACATTTCCTTCTGCAATGCAGATATTCCCGTGGTAGGTTCATCGAGGATGAGAATTTTTGCTCCCATCCAGAGAAGGCGTAGGATTTCTAATTGCTGGCGTTCACCAACTGTTAGAGATTCAACGTACGCTTCTGTATTAAGTGAGAAACCGAATTGCTCCGCCAGTTTCCGGACCTCAGATTCGGCCGAACTTTTATTTAAGAAAAGACCTCCCTCCTTCCCGAGAAGAAGGTTGTCGATTACTTTCATAGGAGGAAAGTCCAAAGGATCCTGATGGAGCATTCCAATCCCGTGTTTGAGTGCGTCAGAAGGAGATTTGATGGATACTGGCTTATCATCCAGGAGAATTTTGCCCTCATCTGCCTGAATAAAGCCAGATAGGACTTTCATCAATGTGCTTTTTCCGGCGCCGTTTTCGCCGACAATTCCTTGAATTGTCCCGGGCAGAATGGTCAGAGAAATATCATTATTGGCATGTACAGGTCCAAAATATTTATGGATGTTCCGCAGTTCTACTTTCATAAAGGTTTTTTCTCATTGGTAAGATTTGAATTTTCAAGAATGGGAGGAAGGCATTGAGCCTTCCTCCCCATTTGTTCTTACTTATTGCCAGAACTATTTGGCAACACTTAAACCTTCAACACCTTCAATAAGTTGCGGGGCATACCAGATTTGCTGATCGGTGGCTTTTTCACCGGCTTTCAGGAAGTCTGTGCCATCCTGCCATTTGACAGGGCCAGTCCAAAGGTTCAAACCACCTGCCAGTTCGCCGACAAAGGCATCCAGATTGGCGGCCTGCTCTTTTGATAAAGCATCGCCCTTGACAAAGCCCATGGCAGAAGTGTCCTCGTTGTTAATATCTTTCCAATCGGGAGCAAGCCAGTCCCAGGTGGATGCAAATTTGCCGTCTTTGGCAGACTGGACAAATTTCACCATTCCGGGGCCCCAGTTGAAATAGCGGACACCAAGGCAGACTTCAGGAGCTTCTTTGCAGGCATCTTTGTAATCATAGGCAACAGCCCATGCTTTTTTACCACCATCAACAGCCTTCTTGGTCTGAACCAACGCCTCAGTTGTATCGAGAGCGGAAATCAAGACATCATAGCCACTGTTGAGGAAGTCATCTGATACTGTCGAAGGATCAGCGGTAACACCGGGGATATTGAACCAGAAACCGATCCAGGTAACTTTCATTTCTAAATCTTTAGGATCTTTCTTGGCATATTTTTCCCAGCAATGTTTGGCGCCAAGGTATGTAGCGTTGGCAAACCGGCGTGTCTCGTCATTGATCAATGGACCAACGTAGCCGATTTTTCCAGTCTGTGATGTCAACGCGGCGGCGCAGCCACCCATCATTTCGCCATATTCCATCTGGGGCATCAGGTTGCCGTAATTTTTCAAATCGCCGAAATTCTTTCCATCTTTCCAGGCAAGGTCACCAGACAAATGCAATACCGGAATATCCGGATGATTTTTATTGAATGCCACTGACGCATCCTTGAAATCATCTGAATTGAACACGATCATCTTGGCGCCCTGTTTTACCAGTTCTTCCGCCAGTTGGTCGCCCGTTGTTCCAGGACGATCTGCTGTGTTGGCCTTATCGATGTAGATCATTTTGGTGCCCGGAACTTTTTTCTCTACATACTGTCCGCCAACATATGTAGCTTCGCTCCAACCACGATCGTTATATGGGCCTACCAGGATCATGCCGAAAATAAAATCTTCTTTTTCGGCCGGTGCTGCAGGAACAAAAGCCAGCAGCATGGATGCAATTACCACCACCACAACTGTCATCCACAACGCATTCTTTTTCATTAACACTCCTCCAAGTTTTTTAATCTATGTTGCCTGATTTTAAAAAGCCAATTTTGGGATCCACTCACCTCCTCTTTTTTATAAATCTGATTCTCCAACGTTATATAACTACCAGATCTACAAATTTAGGCGGTTGACCGGGCTTCAGTTCAACCAGTCCTTTATTTGACAGATGTAACTCTTCAAGAACAATTAACCCCAGAAGACTCAGTGTCATTTCCACAGAATCCGCCGGACATCCTGCTCTCTTTATCGCCTCTTCAATTTCTGTCACCTGCCGAGCTGCCGTTTCAACCGGTTCCAGTGACATCAATCCGGCCAGCGGCAATGGCATCACTGCTTCTACTTTTCCTTCAACAACAACTGCAAAACCGCCGCCGGTTTCGATCAGCGCGTTACCCGCCAGCGCCATAACGTCATCATCAGTGCCAAGTACCATCAAATTGTGACAATCATGCGATACGGTGGACGCGAATGCCGATTTCGGTTTTAGCGTAGCCCCGGTCATGAATCCCAGTCCTTTTGTACCCGTCAATCCGGGTTTTTCCTGATGACGATAGAATATGGCAATTTTTGCTATATCCCGTGAAACATCAGATACCAGTGTGCCATCTACCGGTTTCATTTCAGCGAATTC
>CAYQTY010000045.1:0-4952 GCA_964420535.1 uncultured Leptolinea sp.
TGAATTTCCGCTTCAGTTTCGGTATCCACCGATGACGTGGAATCATCCAGGATCAAGATACGCGGATTCTTCAGAAGGGTGCGGGCGATAGCCAGGCGCTGCTTCTGCCCGCCGGAGAGGGTGACACCCTTCTCACCGACGACGGTTTTGTAGCCTTCAGGGAAAGTGAGGATCACATCATGAATAGCCGCGGCTTTCGCGGCTGCTTCAACCTCTTGATGCGTTACTTCCCGGCCGATGCCATAGGAAATGTTCTCTTCAATGGAACGGCTGAACAGAAACGGCTCCTGTTCCACAATGCCGATCTGCGAGCGCAGCCAGCGGCGGGGTAGGGTGTTCAGCTCACGCCCGTCAAGCAGGATGCTGCCGGATGTGTATTCGTAGAAACGCGGCAGCAGGTTGACCAGTGTCGTCTTGCCGGAACCGGTTGACCCCAACAGCGCGGTCACCTGGCCGGGGTTAACTTCGAAGTGAATATCCTGCAACGCCACTGTCCCATCACTGTACGCGAAGCCGACATGATTGAATACAATGCCGCCGGTGGTCACCGTTTCCGGTGCGACGGCGCCTTTGTCTAAATCTTCTCGATCTTGTTTGATGATCTCCATAACGCGGGTGTAGGAAACCAGACCGGTGGACATTTGGACAATCAACCGGCCCAGGTTGCGCATGGGATAGATGATCCAGATGATCAACCCGGCATACGCCAGGTAGGTACCGAGGGTGATCTCGCCATTGATAGCCATGGTTGCGCCAAGGAAATATCCGTATAAGATCTGTGCTGTGCACATGATGTCAGTCACCGGCCAGAAGAAAGAGTTCAGGATCAGCAGTCTCTTGCCACGCACAAATTTCTCGAAATTGTGGGTTTCGAATTTGTCTTTTTCGAATTCCTGCCGGGCGAACGCCTTGACTACACGGACGCCGGTAAGGTTTTCCTGCAGGGTGGTACTTAATACGGCTTCCTGTTCCTGATACGCTTCGTAAGCCTTGGATATGTAGTGGAAGAAGACCATGGAAATGATCACTACGATAGGGACCACAATGATGGAGCGCCACGCCAGACCCGCGTTCAGATTCAGGAGGGCGATAAAGTTGACGATGAACATCAACAGGATACGGCCAACACTGATGGCCTGATCGGCAAAGAAACGGCGCAGTGCATCCACATCAGAGGTGGAGCGTTGGATCAGTTCGCCGGTCTGGGTGTTGTCATGATACGTGAACGTCAGATGCTGGATATGATCAAACAGGTAGTTCCGCAGCCGGCGGGTTACGCCTTCGGCTGTGCGGGCAGCAAAAGCGCCGGATAAGAAGGAAAAACCACCTTCCACGGCCGCGAGCAACAGGAAGCTCAACGCCAGCAAGGGCAGCGCGATCGTGCTTGCTCCTCCCAGGTAGGTGTCAACGAAATACCGCAACAAAAAGTAGGTAGCAGTTTTGGCGAGCGCGGAAACCCCTTGCGCCAGAGTGGCTGTCAGATAGGCTCCCCGGTAGCCGGTCATAATCTTCCAGAGGCCGGCAAACCGGTTCTTTGAGAGGGCATTTTTCAGATCGTAGTTCATTGTTATCGGTGTAGTAGTCATAAGTTTCTTTTACCTGTGTTAATCAGAACAGACTTGCTATTGTAATACATTACATTTGTTCTATCAAATTATCTGCCATATTAGCTGTTTGTTCGCTATTCATTTTTTCCTGCGGATGATTTTTATTTTCTGATATCATTGGCAAACGTTGTACGGCATGTCATTAGAATACAGGAAATCCTGATTTTTGTGACAGAAAATATCCTATCAGGGTGAAATTATGGAATACACATCGTTCTCACAACCTCAAGAGCCTGCTTTACCGGCAGAAGGCATTGGTTTTCCCCTCCGCGCGCTTGCAAGAATACTGGATTTGATTGTCCATAACATGGCCGTCGTCGGTTTCAGTTTTGTTGCCGGCGTAATAATCGGATTGGCCGCCACATCAGCCGGGGCTGAGGTTCCTGAATTCGCGACCGAAGATGTCGGGGCGAGGTTGATCAGCGGACTGTTTGGCGTGATCGGATTTATCCTTTACAGCTCCATTTGCGAAGCGTATTATGGCGCGACTCTGGGAAAAATGATCCTGGGTCTTTTTGTTGTGGATAAAAAAGGCGAACAGATATCATTTGGCGCCGCGCTGGTCCGCTCTTTCCTGTTTTACGTTGACCAGTTCTTCTTTGGACTGGTCGGATACATGGTGATGAAAGATAATCCGCTGCACCAACGCCTGGGTGACAAAGCCGCCGGGACTGTGGTGATCAAGCGATCCGAAGTCCGGAGTTCTGAAGTTCCTTCGGGTTGTATGATGGTCATCGTGTTGGTCGTGGCTCTGGCGTTTGACGCCGTGATCCAGATCGTCCCTGTGTTGTTCATGGCATCAGGAAGTTAAAAACCAGCGTTCAATTTGGAAAAAGTTTTGGCTTAACCGGTCATCAAGCCGAATGCTTTCCACAGATGGTTGATCTCAACCAGTGCTTCGATCAGATCTTTCTTCCAGGTCTCTTCATCAGCATTCATAGCCAGCCAGTATGAATTCTTGCCGGAGCGTGCTTTGATGCCCAAAGCCGGCAGGTTGCGTGACGGAATTCCTTCCGGCAGCGGTGGGAAGCGCAGCACAAGCTGATCATTTTCCACTGTGACTGAGGCCAGTCCGGCTGGTTCAGAAAGTACCTTGACTCGCAGCATGAACAGTAAATTAGTCAACTGATCGGGCAGGGGGCCAAACCGGTCTGTAAACTCTTCCGCCAGGGCGGAGATATCGTCCTCTTCCTGCACGTCTGCCATCCGGCGGTACAGGCGCAGGCGCATGGTCTGATCTTCCACGTAATCCAACGGAATGCCCACCGAGAGGGGCAGGTCAACCGCCACGGGCATTTGAACTTCACGCAGGTTGAGTTGGTCGTCTTCCAGCGGGGGCATACCTTCCGATTGACGTAACGCGCGCACAGCGGAGGCCAGCATCCGCGTGTACAGATGGAATCCGACAGTGGCGATGACTCCGTGCTGGCGGTTGCCCAGGATCTCTCCGGCTCCGCGCATTTCAAGATCGCGCATGGCAATGGAATAGCCAGCGCCCAATTGGGTGTTTTCAGCTATCACTTCCAACCGTTCCTGCCCTTCAGGTGTGGGCGGTTTGCGGCGGTGGCGGAAGAAGTACGCGTAGGCTCGCTGCGCCCCCCGGCCGACACGTCCGCGAAGCTGGTAGAGCTGTGCCAGACCGAAGGTGTCACCGCGATCGACGATCAGTGTGTTGGCATTGGGAATGTCCAAACCGGATTCGATGATGGACGTGCAAAGCAGGACGTCAATGTCACCGCGGGTGAACTGATCCATTACCCGGGCGAGTTCGCCTTCAGGCATCTGCCCGTGCGCTACCCCCACACGGGCATCCGGCACCAATTGGTGCAGGTGACTTTCCATCGCGTGGATCGTCTGCACACGGTTGTGGACGAAGAAAACCTGGCCTTCACGGTCCAGTTCACGCATAATGGCTTGCTTAACCAGGCGGGGCGAGTACGGCCCGATGTGGGTAATGATAGGCAGGCGTTCTTCCGGTGGGGTGTTAATTGTAGAGATATCGCGCACCCCGGTGAGCGCCATGTAAAGCGTTCGCGGGATGGGTGTGGCGGTGAGCGTTAGCACGTCAATTTCGGTGCGCAACTTCTTGAAGTGTTCCTTGTGGGTGACCCCGAAACGCTGCTCTTCGTCTATGATCGCCAGTCCGAGGTTCTTGAATTCCACATCCTGTGAGATCAACCGGTGGGTGCCCACGATGATGTCTATGTCACCGTGCCACAGTTTTAGAATGATCTCATCCTGTTCTTTTGCCGTGCGGAAGCGTGACAACATTTCAACAGATACCGGGAAGGCTGCCAAACGCTGGCGGAAGGTTTCGTAATGCTGCTGGGCAAGCACGGTGGTGGGAACCAGTACGGCCACCTGTTTCCCGTCCATCACAGCTTTGAAGGCAGCGCGAAGCGCGACTTCGGTTTTTCCGTAGCCTACGTCACCGCAAAGCAGACGATCCATGGGGCGTGGAGCTTCCATGTCTTTCTTAACGGAGCGGATGGCGGTCATCTGGTCTTTGGTTTCGATATACGGGAAACTGGTTTCCAGTTCGTACTGCCAGGGTGTATCAGCATGGAAGGGGTAGCCTTCCGAAACCTGCCGCCGTGCGTACAGTTCCAGCAATTCGCGCGCCACTTCCTGCACGGCTTCGCTGGCATGCTGACGGGCGGTTGCCCATTCGGTGCTGCCAAGTCGGGTGGGGGATGGTTGTTCACCGCCGGGACCAATGTAGCGGCTGAGGCGGTCGGCTTGATGCACCGGCACGAAGAGCTGATCACCGTTGTCATATTCCACGCACAGGAATTCGCCTGTGGTGTTGTCAATATTGCGTTTGACCAACCCGATCAGGCGGCCAATACCGTAATCCATGTGGACGACCCAATCACCGGCTTTGAGGTCTGAATAGCCGGCTTCCGGCGCTTCGGCAGATGGTGTGTGCCGCTGGCGGGCCTGCGGCCGCTCCCAACCGAATATTTCGCTGTCTGTCAACAACAGGGCTGACTGCCCGCCGGAGGTCATTTCCCACCCGTCACTCAGGGTGCCGTCGATGATCTCGGGGGAACCGGCGATGCCGGCTTCGTGCTGACGCTCACGCCACAGGTCTCGCAGACGGGATGCCTGTCTGGAGACGACTATCACACGATCACCGTGATTAATCCGGTCACCGATGAATTCGTTGAATGGTTTGAGGCGGCCGCCAAAACGCGGACCCGGTTTGATAGTCTCTCCAAAGTATCCGGTTTCCGGTGACGTGCTTCGCCCGAGTTCCAGCCATGCCTGACCGGCCATTGTATCCTGCAATTCGGACCAGGTCATATAGGGTACGGGGTAGTCCTCGGGGAGAGTACCTTCTTT
>CAYQTY010000045.1:4962-15821 GCA_964420535.1 uncultured Leptolinea sp.
AGCAGGTCAGCGTGCAGTCTCACCGCCGATTCTTCGATGGTATCGGCGGTGGTCTTCACCGCCTGCAGGTCATCTACCAGGATCAGGCTGTTGCGCGGCATGTAATCCAACAGGCTGGAATGCGCGGGGTGGACGAGCGGGAGGTGGTATTCATCTACTTCGCCCGTGATGCCGCATTTCGCGGCGGCGCCCGGCAAAACCTCGCGTGCCGGGGTTACCTGGAACTTTTCCAGTTTGCCGATCGTCCGTTGGGTGACGGGGTCGAACTGGCGCAGGGTGTCAACTTCGTCGCCGAAGAATTCCATGCGTACCGGGTATGCCTCGGCGGGCGGCCAGATATCCACAATACCGCCGCGCCGGGAGAAGTAACCAACTTCCAACACGGTATCAGCCGATTGGAAACCGATATCTACCCATTGCGTGAGCAGATCATCAATGGAATAGGTGCCGTTAAGTTTGATCGTTTTGACGACTTTCAGGAAGTCACGCCGGGGCAATGTGCGGGACATCAACCCGCGCACCGGTGCGAATATGATCGGGGGGATTGCCGGTTTTTCAGCACCGAGCATGTGGTACGAGATCAACATCGCCAGGGTTTGCAGGCGTTCACGGCGGGTGATATTTCCCCAGGAAGCCTGCTCATAGAACAGCGGGTTTGGTGCAGGGAATGCCAGCCGGTTGGCAGAGGGGTGCCAGAATTTCAGTTCATCCCCCAGTGTGAACGCGCGTTCAGAGCGATCGGTAATGATGAGTACCGGCGCGTTGCGGTCAGCCGCCATGGCGACAGCCACCGGCAACCGCGCAGAACGGATCAGCCCGAGCCCTGGAATGGTATTGCCGGGACCGGTTGACGCCAGTATGTCAGTGTAGCCGTGAAGTTGGCGGATGAAATCCAGCATATTAATTCTTCTCCACGGCTCCGTTAAAGCGGTTCATGGCGGTATCGAGCCCCTGCCGGACAAATGTCAGGCAGGCTTCCGCGGCGGCATCCAGCGTGGTATCCAGAGTTTGCTGTTCTGAGCTAGAGAAGGTTTGGAGGACATAGTCTTTTGGATCCATGCGTCCGGGAGGGCGGCCGATGCCCATACGAAGGCGGGCAAAATCCTGGGAACCCAATTTTTCTATTGTGGAACCCAATCCGCGCTGGCCGCCCGAACCACCGGAAGGGCGGATGCGCAGTGACCCGAAGGGGATGTCCATGTCATCATGGATGACCAGCATTTGTTCCACCGGTATTTTATAAAAATGCAGCAACCCGACAACCGACTGGCCGGAAAGGTTCATGTAGGTCTGGGGTTTAGCCAGGATAATGCGCACTTTGTCATCTTTAAAGGTAGCCGTCAACGCGTTGGACTGCAATTTGCCCAGAAAAACATCCAGTTTGCGGCACAGGCGGTCAATTGCCATAAAGCCGATATTATGCCGGGTATTCATATATTCCCGGCCGGGGTTGCCAAACCCGGCAATCAGGTACGTTGTAAGGCTGGATTCAGATTGTTGTGGTTTGCGAAGCATGCGAAACATAAAAATTATTCCTGTATTAACGGAGTGATCGTTTGGTTATCCAGTAGATTCCAAAGAGGAAAAAGAAACCCAACCCGACGCCGGCGCCGCGCAGCATGCTGGCATTCAGATCGGCCCGGGTCAAAACCGCGGGATTGGGGGAAAGCGGCGCGGGAGTGGGACGCGGTGTGCGGGTGGGAACCGCGGTTGCTTCGGGTGTAAGGCTGGCGGCGATTTTTCCGGGATCAGGCGGTGTGGACGTTTCAACCGGTGAGTAATTACGCACCCTCAGTCCTGGTATTGTTGTGGATTGTGATGTGCCATCCGCGAAAAACACCGTGACGCGCAGATCATAGATGCCATCCGAAATCAGGCTGGAATCCCAATCAGCGATCTTGCCGGGGTTGACGGATTTGTCCTCTTCAGCGATCAGGAACCATGTATTTTTCGGATCATTCGTATAGCGGTATTCCACTTCCGCTCGTTGAAAACCCGGTAGCCCGGTTACCCCGCTGATCTCTGTCAGGCCGATCACCGCTTCACCGGCGCGCGGTGATATCACAACCGGTTTTGCCGGTTGAGTCTGTGCCCGTGCTGATGAAAATGATGTCAGCAGGGTAATTAAAACGAGAAACCAGACCATCTTATGAAAACGCATAGCATTTAATTTTATCATCACCTGATTTGTTTGCTGAAAAATCGTAAAAGAAAAGACTAATCCGATCTGTGATTGAAATCATATTTATTTTTTTATACAATCTGTTTACTGTTGTGTGTAATCGGGGTTCTACATTTTTCCAGGTTGTAATTCACAAATTAATACTGCTTTTCCCGTAGAGGTGACCATGCGCAATTATCCGGCTGGAATAACCGGTCTTATTGTGGCCGCGTTAAGCGTTTTAACCATTGTTACGCCATGTATGGCACAATCGACCCCGCCGCCTCAGAAAGTCTACGCGGATTATGAAGGAGAAATCCCCGCCGGTCTCTGGGACGCGGCATGCCCGGCAATTCCCATACGGCATACGCTGGAAGTATGGAATGTTGGTGAGAAGGGTGGGGAAAAATATACCGAAGCGATGTGGACAACGGAGCAGCCCCAGGGCCATTGCAGTGTCGTAAACGGTGTTGCTTCATTAATAGAGCCTACCACCAAATCATATAAAGGAATTTTTTCCGGCGGACCCGATGGTGAAGTAACTTTCATTGAAGCAGAAATGAGTGCCATAAAGATCCGGTTCGTTAATGGTAAACAGGTCAAACTTGAATACCCGGAAGCGCTTGCTGTTTATAACGCGGTTTTGACGGTAAAGAATCCTGAAGCTTTTAGTTCAGTAACTCCAACCCCGGGGCCATGCAAACCGGTGATCAGCAATATCTCAGGGCTGAAACCCGGAGATACGCTTTCTCCATCTGTTAAATATGTGGATATGTACGGCGACCATGTTGATCCGTTATCCAGTGTGATGTACTTAAACGGACAACAAACAACGTCCATCAAATGGGATGGCAAGCCGGTAAAAATTACAGTCCAATATACCTGCCCGGATCACTCCGCGGCAGAGAGAAACCTGACCGTTCCAGCCTACAAACCGGAAGAGTCTACACCTGCCGCCCAACAACCTGTTCCGGGTGTACAACCTGCCGCGCCTGAAACGAAAGACCAGCCGGCTGTACCGGAAACTTCCGGTGACCAATCCAGCGGGGATGATTCTGCCAATGGTGCATTGAGAACCGCGGCGATCTTTGGCGGCGCAATTGCAGGCGCGATTGGAACCATAGGCGCACTGGTAACCGGGGGCATTGCTGTATCGCAAATGGTTACCGCCGGTGGGGCGGCAACAACAGCCGCGACGGGAACACCGGCGGCGGCAAGTACATCCGCCGTTTCAACAGGCGCCGTGAAGCCGGTCAGTCCGGTAGACACACCGGTACAGCCAAAACCACCGGAACCGGCCGCTGACCAACAACCGGAACCACCTGCCGATACCCATCCACCTGAGTCAAATCAGACGCAGCAGCCTGAACCAAAGAGAAAGCTGACCCCGGAAGAGCGCGTGAACCTTGAAACCATCCGTTCACAAATGCAGCAGCAAATTCAGGAGGATGTCGCTCAATATAATAAAACATCAGCCCGGCGTGCCAATCTGGTGATCATTCAAAAAGTCAACTTAGCCAAAATAATGATCAAAACTGGTATTTCCATTAAACAATGGATATCTCTTGATCCGGTTGAATTTGCCACCAATCTAAGCCAGGAATTGGTTATCGACCGTTTATATAATAAGTTATTTGACAAAAATAATAAAATGTCAGATGCCGAGATTCTGGTGCAGATGAAAAATGTCATGGAAATGCAAAAAGGGCAAATGGATGAACTCCGGAAGGATGTTGTTCATTTGAAAAACGAAATATGGAATATTAACCAGAGACTGGCGGGGAAATAATCTATGACGACACTGGTAAAACAAGATCTGATCAAGTATTTGCGAAGTTATGGGCCGGTGACCAATCCTCTATTAACCCTCCCCCCTGTTTCTATGAGTGAAACAACGCTTAAAAATGAAAACGCGCCGGTCCAAAATCCTCCTGATTCGCTAAAGGGATTTATTGAAACAATACTGCGTGCGGATGAACTTATTCAGATATCCCGGTTCACCAGAGATCACGGCGTGCAATCCTACGCTTTATATTCTCTCCAGGGGAGACGTCAATGCGGGTATTTTGCAGATGAAAGTGGATCAGGTGTCACTTTGCTCGACCGGGCGGATCTACTAAAACAGATCAGGCTTGACTTGGTCCAACATGATGCCAATGAGACCCGCGAGGTCAAAAAAATCACTATTTCTGCGAGTCAAGCAATGATCCTGGCGATCTTGCTAGACATTTTCAAGACAAAAAACATATCCTCATCAGCAGAAACTGTCGGAGTAACCCGGGCTGAGATCAATAAGGCTTTGCGTTCTTTTGTGGGAGAGAAAGACCAAACTGCATCTTCTTCGGCGAAACCAGTCAAAATTGAAAATTTTCCATCGACATTAATGGTTTCGACTATTTCATCCGCGGAATTTCTTGAGGATGAAGTTGTCAGAAAGATTCTCGATTCGCTGGTTGCTTCCAAACTGGTGAGTTCAACCGGCAAGACCTGGAAGCCGGAACCGGATATATCCATTTTCTCACTGGATCCGGAAGCCGACCGCGTTCTACTCTCACTCAACCAAACTTCAATGCTTGATGGATTTTTAGACACGACTGACGCGTATTTGGTTATTAACCAAGCGCCTGGCCCGGCATTTTTTGTTCGCACCACATCGGAAGGTATGGAGTGGACAGCGTATTCTCCGTTGGGTGTTGTTCAATATCTTGAATACTTCCTCCAAGGCGCCACATCACGAACTGGCACAAACGGGATCGTGGACGCCGGTGTTAGTGAGCGTTCCGGGTCAGCCGTACAAAATACAAAAGTGAAGGGAAAAATCTCGCCGGTTTTGATCGCCGTACTGATTTTGTCAGTGTTGACTATGCTTTGCAGTTGCACCGCCATGTCATTCGGACTGTTCCTTTCCTGAGCCGGTGGTAGAGTTAGAAAGGGCAAGTGAGTGACATGTTTATGTTTTTTCCAGGGAAGTTGTTGCCAGAGTAACGTCAAGCCTGTACAGGTCACAATTTTTCTGATTAAGACTATGTGCTATAATTTTTTTATATGAGCGAAGAAACCGAACAAACCGATCAGGTAGAACCCGTTATCCGCGAAGAAACAGGCGCAGCTCCAGAACCTGCGAAGAGTAAGGCTGTTATCTGGGTTGTTGCAGCGGTGATCCTTGTTCTAGCCGGCCTCGCCGCGGGGACGATTTTCCTGCTGCGCAGTGATGTGGGTACAACCAGCCATATCCGTGATATTTTCATCATCTTTATGGCGCTTGAATCCTTCATTGTCGGGCTTGCGCTGATCGTTCTGGTTGTTCAACTGGCCACATTGATCAATCTTCTGCAGAATGAGATCAAACCGATCCTCAATTCCACCAATGAGACTGTCAACACATTGCGTGGAACGGCCACTTTCTTGAGCGATAACATAGCAGAACCGGTGATCAAACTCAATGAGAGCGTCGCCGTTATCCGCAAATTGATGGATTTTTTGAAGATCTGGAAATAATACTCATAGCAAATTAAACCGGTTGTTTGAATCGTTGAAAGGAGAAAGAAATGTCAGATCGTGATGAATTTGGAGCTTTCCTGGTGGGTTTTGTGGTCGGTGGTCTGGCCGGTGCAGTAGCAGCTCTTTTGCTTGCCCCGCAATCCGGAGAAGAAACCCGGACCGTGATCAAAGAGAAAGCCATTGAATTGAAAGATGTTGCCGCCGATTCCTATAACGAAGCATATGGAGCAGCGGAAGAATTTGTGCGCACAACGGCAACCCGGGCCGATGAATTGATCAAAGAGACATCCGTTAAAGCGGATGAATTGGTAAAAACAACTACTGAGAAAGCGGCAGAACTTGGTCATAAGGGACAGGTAGTCCTGGAAGAACAGAAGAGCCGCCTGGTCGGGAAGAAAGAAAAACCCGCCGCGTAAATTATTTTCTGCAAGAATCAAAGCCCCCGTGGATCAACCCACGGGGGCTTTGTTGTAGATCAAACGGACAATCCGCGCAGAATGCCGATGCTGGCGGGGATCTGTGAGACCAGATCGCTGGGCAGGATAGCTGCCGGGTCGACATCTTCCGAGGCCAGGTCTCCGCAATTACCATGGATCCATACGCCCAGCCGGGCGGCATCCACCGGTTTGACGCCCTGTGCGAGGAAACCGGTGATCAAACCGGCCAGCAGATCGCCGCTGCCGGCGCGCGCCAGACTCGGGTTGGCGCAGGTGGAGATACTGGCGTGTCCATCCGGCGTGGCGATGACGGTCAACGCGCCTTTCAGGATGACAATCTGATTCCACTCTTTCGCGAAATGCAGGGCGAGGTCAAGCCGTTTTTCCTGGACTTCTTTCACCGATAACCCGGTCAAGGCGGACATCTCCCCCGGATGCGGGGTGAGAATGCAGCCGGCGGGGATCAATTTCCACCATTCGGGGATGTCCGCCAGAATACGCAATCCGTCCGCGTCAATCACCAGAGAGGGCAGTTTGGCCGGTGATTTTGAGTTGGTTTCTTCTGGTTCTGTGGGAACAAAGCCAATAACGCTCCCTTTGCCCTTCTTCCCCTGCTGGGTGAATAAGCGTTTGATGAAGTGACGGGTGGTTTCTTCTGTTTCCAGTCCCGGGCCGATCAACATGGCGGTGACTTTGTCCAGGTGTTTAAGAATGACTTCCGCACCGGCTTCGGCAATAACGCCGGATTCGTGCGGTAGCAGCAGCCAGGTGACTTCAGGGATCTGCCCGGCGATAGCCGAGTGGATCATACCCGGAATGGCAGCCCGCACCAGCCCCGCGCCGCTGCGGTATGCGGCTTCAGACGCGAGCAGAACGGCGCCGGTGTAGTTGATGGAGCCGGCAGTGATCATGGCTGTGCCAAATGTCCCCTTGTGGGCATCCAGAGGCCGCTTCGGCAGCATTCCAGCCACTTTAATCGGAGTGATGATCTCGTGCAATTCATTTTCCCAACCGGGCAGGTGCTTATCAAACCCGATGGGAATATTTACCAGATTACCGCAGTATTCGTACGCAGGAAAGGAAAGCAGTCCGGTTTTGACCGCTGCCATACTGAGGGTGTAGTCACAATGGAGTGTTTCCGGAGAAACCTGTCCGTTGGAACAATCGATGCCGCTGGGACAGTCGACCGCCAGGATGACCATACCGCTTTCAAATTTGTTCACGGCTTTCAATACGGAACGCAGAGAATCATCCAGCGGAAGGCGGGCGCCGGTGCCTAGAATCCCATCCAGCAGGAATTGGGTATTACCGCACCATTTTTTCAGGGTGGCTAATTTGGTGTCATCGCTGATTTTCGTCACCGTTCCACCGGCTTCAATATACTCTGTCACCAGAGTGTCATCAGAGTCTCGTTCTTTCACCAGGTACGCTCTGGTTTTCCACCCTTTTGACTGTAATTCTTCCAGCGCGATCAGGGTATCACCGCCGTTGTTTCCCGAACCGACCAACCCGAGAATGGTGCGGTCGGCTTCTTCTTCAAATTCCATGTAAAATCGGGTATCCACAAAATCAGCGATACCGGTTCCGGCCAGTTCCATCATTCTGGTATACGTATGCCCTGCCTCATCGGCTCTTTTTTCGAGAGCGCGCATTTGATCAACGGTCGCGATTAACATATGTCTCCTTACGGGTATTCAACGGATTCGTTTACTTTCATCCATAATAGCGGTTAAAATTCTAACCGCGAATTCATCCCAAGTATATAAATCTTTCGTAGGACGGGCAACCACTTTATGAAAAAATACCTGCTTTTCATCGTGTTCGTCTCAGGTTTCACCAGCCTTGCCGCAGAAATGGCAGCCTCCCGTCTGATGGGAAATTATTTCGGCTCCAGTAATCTGGTATGGGCCAGCATTATTGGCTTAATACTCATTTACCTGACTGTCGGAAATTTTATTGGCGGCAGTTGGGCAGACCGCTCGCCAAAGTACGGAACGCTCTATCGCATTCTGGCGTGGGCCGGGTTCAGCGTGGCGCTGGTGCCGGCCGTTTCCCGACCGGTGTTACGCTGGGCGGCGGACGCGTTCGATGCGTTGCAACTGGGCGTGTTATTCGGCTCGTTCATAGCGGTGATGATCCTGTTCATTGTGCCTATTATTCTGATGGGTACCTCGTCACCGTTTGCCATTCGGCTGGCGATCAAAGACAATAACGAAGCCGGCCGGCTTTCGGGCCGAATTTATGCTGTATCCACACTGGGCTCCTTCATCGGCACGTTCATTCCGGTTTTGCTGCTTATACCTACTGTGGGAACCTACCGTACATTCCTCATACTCGGCCTGGTGTTGACGACCTGCACCCTGTGGGGGCTCAAGTTGGAAGAAGGGTGGAAGCCGATGCTCAAGCTGGCCTGGATGCCGTTTGTCATCGGCGCGTTGTTCTTTACGATCAATCTGGGAACAGACAAGAGCAGCGCCGGAATGATCTATGAAACGGACTCCGCGTACAACTACATTCAGGTGTTGGAGCAGGACGGATACCACATGCTGCGACTGAATGACGGGCAGGGGGTTCATTCCATCTATCATCCGGATGTCTATAACTATTCAGGCCCCTGGGAACAGGTGCTGGTGGCGCCTTTTTTCAACCCTGATTCTGTGGGTACCGCGGATGTCAACAGTATGGCTATTGTCGGACTGGCTGCGGGAACAACCGCGCGGCAGGCGGTGAAGGTTTTTCCCAATATCTCTATCGATGGTTTTGAAATTGACCCGGCCATTGTAGATGTCGGCCGCCAATATTTTGGTATGGACTTACCCGGGTTGAATGTTTATGTGCAGGACGGACGCTGGGGATTGTCACACTCGGGAAAAAAGTACCAGGTGATTAGTGTTGATGCCTACCGCCCGCCGTACATTCCCTGGCATCTGACCACCCGTGAATTCTTCCAGACAGTGCATGATCACCTGACCGCCGATGGCGTGATGGTGATTAACATTGGCCGCGCCCCGGATGATCGGCGGTTGATCAACACACTGGCTTCCACCATCCGCACGGATTTTGCCTCCATCCATGTGATGGATCTGCCGGGCACGTTTAATTCCATCCTTTTTGCCTCGGTTCAGCCCACGTCCACGGAAAACCTGACGAGAAATTTTGATACTCTTCTGGGAACTCAGGGGACGGATCCTTTATTACTGGAAACCATGAATGTCACTCTCTCGAGCTTACAGCCTGATCCACCCCAGGCTCAAGTATTTACCGATGATCTGGCACCTGTGGAAGGATTAACCAACGATATGATCGTACGTTTCTTGCTTGCGGGGGATGTGGAGATGCTGGAATGAGTATGCTGCGTAAAACCCTGTTTACAACGGTGACTATCCTTGTGCCGGTATTTCTTCTAATGACATCCATACGGCTGTTGCTTTTACCTGTGTTCACCGAACTTGAATACCAGCGGCCGGGTTTCCCGGCGGATCCGTATGGATTCACCCTGCAGGACCGGCTCAAGTGGAGTCGGATTTCAGTTGACTACCTCACCAACACGGCTGGCCTCGATTTTCTGGCGGATCAGAAACTGGACGAGAAGACTCCACTGTACAACGAACGTGAGCTAAGTCACATGCTGGATGTTAAGAACCTGGTGCAATTCATGCTCATTGCCTGGCCGTTGGTTGGTATTGCCATACTGGGGATTGGATTGTTCGCCATCCGGTCAGGGTGGCAGCGTGAATACTGGCTGGCTGTCAGCCGCGGAGGCTGGGCGGCCGTGTGGTTTATCGTCACCGTGCTGGCGGGAGTGGCGGTCAGTTTTAACGCGTTATTCACCGCCTTCCATCGAATTTTCTTCTCGGGGGATACCTGGTTGTTCCTTTACACCGATTCACTGATCCGGCTTTTTCCCATGGATTTTTGGAGAGATGCCTTCATAGTGATGGGGGTGCTGATGTTTACCGGTGGTCTGGCTGCAGGATTTTTCGGCCGGTCTCAGGCAAATAAATATTAACAAAAAGACGGTCCGCGAAAAGCGGACCGTCTGATTCTTTATTGAATGGAAGAGCTCAGGCTCCAAATTTATTAAGACGGAGGGCGTGAGCCAGCGCCAGCGGCATATTATCCAGGGCGGTTATGTGCCCCAAACCACCCCGCATGCAGGAGCGTTCCCCGAATTCAGTTTCCCAATCCGGCCGTACAGTGGCAGGTGCCCACAACAGGTAAGGAACTGAATGCCAGGAATGGCCGCGTAATTTGGCCGGTGTGCTATGGTCACCGGTAATGATCAACACATCCGGGTTCAGCGCCAGAAGGGTGGGCAGAGCCGCGTCAATACATTCGATCGCATTAACCTTGCCGTTGAAATTTCCATCTTCCCCAAAGGAATCGGTCTGCTTGATGTGAATGTAAAAGAAATCAAAATCGTTCCAACGGTCAGCCACGGCTTTAAATTGGTCAGAGGGAGATTCGCCTTCAAACTTGATCACGTCCATGCCAACCAGGCGGCCAACACCCCGGTACATGGGATATTGCGCCACGCAGGCGGCGCGAAGATTGTATAGTTCTTTGTAAGAAGGAAGGCAGGGATCCGTGGCAAAACCGCGAAGCGTGATCCCGTTGGCTTTGGGTTCGTCTTTGAGGAGTTTTTTGGCTTCATCGATCCAAAGGTTGAAAAGGTGGGCTGCTTTGTCAGCGGCGCCGTTTTGCGCAACCACATCCAATGGGGCAGTGCCGATGCGTTCGGGATCGGTATCATTTAGATC
>CAYQTY010000046.1:0-14362 GCA_964420535.1 uncultured Leptolinea sp.
GGCTGGAGGAACGCAGGAATCGGCCGAATGACGTGAGACGTTCAGAATCGGGTAACAGAGTGCCATCCGATGCGCGTTTATCCGTCATGCTGCGGAATTTGTTCAAAGTGAACCGCCGGCCTTTGTAACCGGGACGCACCTGCCGGAAGAGAACCGGACTGCCCAGTTTGACCCGAACCAGAAAGGCCAGGATCAGGATCAGCGGTGAGATGATGATGAACCCGGGGATGGTCAGTACCAGGTCAAAGATACGTTTGGAAAGAGGGATACCAGCGGGCATGAGCTGGATTATAGTCTGCGCCCAATCCTTTGACAACCGGACGATGGCATGGTATATTTTTTGTCCCCGCCCCCATCGTCTAGCGGCCCAGGACGCAGCCCTCTCAAGGCTAAAACAGGGGTTCGAGTCCCCTTGGGGGCACTGCAAAATCCGTCTAGCAGACGGATTTTTGATTTAAGTGCCCGCTTTCACACCATCGAGGTGTACGAAACCAACCTCTGGTTTGGTCGCTACGCCTCCACCAACCGTTCCGCGGTGAAGTGGTCTGTGATCAGAATATTGATCCAGTGCCCGCGCAATGCACCCAGGATAGCCGCTGATTTGCGCTGACCGCCAGCCACCCCGATCACCCGGCTGGTTTTGCCCAACTGATCCAGGGTCATGGAAATAACCCGCTTTTCCAACCCGGTTTCCACCAGTTTGCCATCCTTGTCAAAATAACGCAGCAGAATGTCGCCCACGGCTTTTTTCTCGTGAAGAAGGTCCATATCTTCTTTGGAGAAAACGTTGCCCGATTGCAGCAACAGGGGCGAAGGCTCAATGGCGCCGATCCCCACCAGCGCGGTGGTCACCTGGTCGAAGAGCTTGAGGGATTGCTGTGTGGTCAGGTCAGCCATCAGAATATCGCGGGCCTTTTCCGTGGCCAGTACACCGGAGACGGGTAGGAAAACCGCGTCACCATAGACAAGCTGCGCCAGGCGGGAGGCGAGGCGGGTAGCCTGGGCTTCCACCAGAGGGTTCCCCACACCGCCGAGAATTTGAATGACCTTCACCCCTTTTTTCTTTTGCAGCGGGTGTAACGAATCGACCATGGCCAATAGAGTGCCGCTCCACGAGGAAACGCCGATTATCTCGTTCGGGCGTATCGCGGATTCAAGGTAATACGCAGCCGCCGCGCCCAGGTCGCGCTGGATGATGCGTTCATTATCTTCAAGGCTATCAATCACAATGGCATCGCGCAGTCCAAATTTTTTAACCAGAATTTCTTCCTGTTCTGTATAGACCCCGTTGGGCAGATTGATCGATATGCGGATGATTCCCTCTTCCTTGGACTGGCTCAGCAGGCGTGAAACAGTAGCCTGAGACAGTTCAAGTTGGGCGGCAATATCGGCCTGGCGCATGTCCCATTCATAGTACATGCGGGCGACGCGTGCAATGATACGCAGTTCATCTACTCGTGACATAAACACACTCTTGAATAATTATTTTAGCTAGAATAATTATATTCCGGAATTGGAAAACCCTGCGATATTTCCCTGCAACAAAGAGGATACGAATTGGCTCATACCTGCTGGTTATTTACATCAGTGACGATGATTTTGGGGTGTGATTGGCCGGATTTACTGATAGGCATGAGTGATGGTCATTAGTCACGTAAATTTTATTCATAGGCTGTATATATATTCCATATTGAATAAATATACTTTTTAAGTTGCAATGACAAAAAGAACCACGTATGATGTGGGCATCTTGAATTTTTTTGCAACAAGGAATAAATATTCATGCCGTCTTTCCCCTTACACAATCAGAATCCGATGGAAACAACTAAAGAACTGGCCCGAAAATCCATCCAGTATCGCCGGACTGTGGTCAATATGATTTACACGTCCAAAGCAGGTCATACCGGTGGAAGCCTATCCTGCTTGGATATTTTGAACGTACTCTATAACCATGTGATGAATATTACTCCCGAAAATTTCTCCAGCCATAACCGGGACCACTACATTCACAGTAAGGGACATTCCGTTGAAGCTTTGTACGCGGTCCTTGCCGGAAAGGGTTTTTTCCCGTTGGAAGAACTGGAAACCGTTGAAAAGTACGGGTCCAAATTTACCGGACATCCGACAAAAGACATTCCGGGTATTGAACAAAATACAGGCGCGCTAGGCCATGGTCTGTCATTGTCAGTAGGTATGGCGTTGGCTGCAAAGAAGGATGGCCGGCCGGATCGGATCTTCACCATCATGGGTGACGGCGAATTGACGGAAGGATCTATTTGGGAAGCCTCCGCCACTGCTGCGTATTATCACCTAGACAACCTGGTGGCCATTGTGGACCAAAATTCCTTGCAGATCAGCGGCCGCACAAAAGATGTGATGGACATGGAGCCGCTCAAAGATAAATTCAAGGCTTTCGGCTACGCTGTACGTCACGTGGATGGCAACAATATTCCCGCCATGATCGAATTATTCCAAACATTGCCGTTTGAAGAAGGAAAACCCAACCTGATTTTGGCGCATACTATTAAAGGTAAGGGAATCAGCTATATGGAAGACAATATTTCCTGGCATCACCGGGTTCCCACAGATGAAGAACTTAAAATAGCAATGCGTGAGCTAGATGAGGCTGAGAAAAATCTGGAGACAGTACATGGTTGACACAAAGACGTCTATGGGCAGGGCGAACTTGGATGTTCTGGCCGATACATTGATCGACCTTGCCAAAAATAATCGGGATATTTTGATCGCCACAAGTGACTCACGCGGCTCCGGCCGGGTGACGCCGTTCGCCGAGAAGTATCCGCAGCAGATCGTAGAGATCGGTATTGCCGAGCAGAACCTGGTCGGCGTGTGCGCCGGACTGGCTTCAGCTGGAAAAAAGGTGTTTGCCATATCGCCCGCCTGCTTCCTCACCGCTCGCGGTCTGGAACAGATCAAGAACGATGTGGCATATTCCAACAATCCGGTGAAGGTTGTCGGCATTAGCGCGGGTGTCAGCTATGGTTCGCTGGGAACCACGCACCATTCACTGCATGATTTTGCCGTTCTTCAGGCGATCAACAATATTGATATTGTTGCTCCAGCGGATAACTACGAAACTGAGCAGGTTGTCAAGGCATCTATAAATCATCCCAGGCCGCTCTATATACGGTTCGGGAAAAAGGCCATGCCCGATCTGCACCCGGAAAAATCCGGGTTCGAGATCGGCAAAGCCAGTCAATTGACGCCAACCCGTGAGCGTTATGACGTTTCTTTGTTGGCTATCGGTGAGGCGGTAGCGCCTGCCTTTGAAGCTGGCAAACTTCTTCAGGATAAAGGCCTGACGACCTGTGTGCTGAGCCTTCACAGTCTGCGTCCGTTTGATGACAAGGCAGTGATTGAAGCCGTCAGCCGCTCCAGCGCCGTGGTCACCGTGGAAGAGCACAGCATCCATGGCGGGCTGGGCAGCCGGGTAGCATCACTGCTGATGCAGGATGGAATTTTCAGGCCGATGAAGATTGTCGGAATTCCGGATGAGCATATTGTCACCGGAAGTCAGAATGAAATATTCAACCACTACGGCATCTCTCCGCGCGGGCTGGAACAAACAGCGGTTGTGCTGTTGGAAAAGGGCTCAAAATGAATTCCGTCCACGGTCTATTCCTGGCGATCGACCAAAGCACTTCCGCGACCAAGGCGATGTTGTTTGCCACAGATGGAAGACTGGTGGACCAGGAATCACTTCCTCATCAGCAGATTTATCCACGGGCAGGCTGGGTAGAGCACAATGCCAGTGAAATTTATGCCAACACGCTAAAAGCAGCCGCCACTTTATTGGACCGGCATCCGGAGAAAATTAACGATCTGATAGCTGTCAGCATTACCAATCAACGGGAGACATTTTTAGTCTTTGACCGTGAAACCGGCGAGCCATTATGCAACGCGATCGTCTGGCAGTGCCGCCGCGGAGATGATTTCTGTCAGAAACTCGTGGCGGCTGGCAGCGAATCTCTTATCCATGAGATTACCGGATTGAAAATTGACACATACTTTCCGGCCAGTAAATTACGCTGGCTTCTGGATAACCGGCCTGATCTGGAAAAAAAGCTGAAAGACGGCTCGGCGCTCTTCGGAACCATCGATACCTACCTCGTGTATCGTTTGACAAACGGCAAAGTATACGCCTCTGATCATACCAATGCCTCACGCACGTTGTTCTTTGATATAGGCACATTAAATTGGAGTTCTGAACTGTGCGAAGTCTTCGGGTTCAATTTCAGCGCTCTCCCGGAAGTCAGAGAGAGTTCTGCCTGGTTTGGCGATACCCTTCTTGGCGGCTACCTGAAACGGCAAATTCCCATTTACGGGGTGATGGGGGACTCGCAGGCTGCTCTGTTCGCGCAAAAATGCTTCACTCCCGGCAGCGCCAAGGTAACTTTCGGGACAGGTTCATCCATCCTGTTGAATATCGGGTATGAAAAACACCTATCTAAGAGTGGAACTCTGACCGCATTGGGGTGGGTTTTGAATGGCAAGCCAACCTATGCCTATGAAGGGATTGTCAACTATTCCGGAGCTACCATTACCTGGTTGCGCGATCAATTGCAATTGATCTCTGATCCGGCTGAAACAGAGCAATTGGCTGCTTCCGTCAATGATACTGATGGTGTCTATTTTGTTCCGGCTTTTGTGGGGTTGAACGCCCCATATTGGCGGTCCGACGTACGCGCGGCCATCATGGGCATGTCACCATCCACTACACGTGCGCATGTTGTACGGGCTGCCCTTGAATCCATCGCGTTTGTCGTCACAGATACCTTGAGATCTTTGTGCGAAGATTCAAACGCTCAACTCTCTGAAATTCAAGCGGATGGCGGAGCGGTCAGAAACAGGATATTAATGCAGTTCGTGGCAGATATCAATCACATTAAGGTCAAAGCAGCTCAAACTCCCGAATTGTCTGCGCAGGGAGCTGTTCTGAACGGTTTTCTTGGAATAAAAGCTTATTCAACCCTTGAAGATTTACAAAACCTCACATCCGATTTCAATGAATTCCTTCCGGTCATGCCGCCGGAACAAGTATCCATAATCTTGGATGGTTGGCACTCCGCGGTATCCCGGGTTTTATTCAAATAATTACTGAAGAGAAGGATAAACGTATGAAGAAACTGTCATCGAAGTTTTTTGTCCTAATTGCGGCTCTTATTGTACTGGGTCTGGCCGGACGGTTTGGTTTCACCGTTGTCAGGATTGAGGATGTGGAGAAGAAAGTCCAGAACGAAAAATTCGATCCGGCCGCGTATGTGGATGGGATCTGGTCTGAAAAAATAGTCCCTGCCTTCAATGTGAAATCCGTTGAATTGTCCAGCATCCTGTCTAAATACCAGCCGGGTACTGATGGGACCATTAGCAAAGAAGCCCTCACGGCCGTGACAAAAGAGAACGGCTTGATCACGGTGGGGGAATCCCATGTGTATATGGTCAAGGGCAGCGGCAAGGTGGTCGCGGTCAATACAGATACCAGTATGGGAACCATTGAAGTCGCGCTGGATGGCTATTCCGGTCCGATCAAAGTTCTTGTTTTTATCGGCACCAGAATTCCCAGCGACGAGACCTCTGTCCGTGATTCCGTCGGCTTTCTCACGTTCGGTGATTTCAAGGAACAGACCGAATTTGGCAAGGTGGCATCTGAGATTAACAAAAGAGTATTGAATCAGGTCGTCAAGGACGTTGATAAAACCGCCCTGCTGAACAAGACCATAACCTTTAAAGGATCATTCAACATCCGTACCTTCAATCTCATTCAAATTGACCTCAAAGAAATCCGTGTTGTTCCGGTAGTAATCGAATTGGGAGCATAACAATGGTTGAAGAAACGCTGGTTATGGAAAAGGATGTGTCATTGTCACAGGACGATGTGATTCTGACTGCCGAAAATATTTCTAAAATATTCCCGGGTACGGTTGCACTGGATAATGTCTCCTTTTCGGTTCACAAAGGCAAAGTAAATGTACTGATCGGAGAAAATGGCGCCGGAAAATCAACATTGATGAAAATCCTTGCCGGTGTTGAACGGCCGACTCAGGGAAAAATCATACTTGAAGGCAAAGAGATTTCGCTGCATTCGCCCCTGGATGCCACAAAACTGGGTATAGGGATCATCTATCAGGAATTAAATCTGTGCCCTAACCTGAGCGTTGTAGATAATGTTTACCTGGCCCGTGAGATCAATTCAAATGGATTCATCGACAAAAAAAATGAATACAACCATGTTCAGAAACTGATCAATCATCTGGAACAGAAAATAGATCCCGATGGACTTGTATCTGACCTGCGCATCGGGCAGCAGCAAATTATTGAAATCGCCAAAGCGCTTGCCCAGGACGTGCGGATCCTGATCATGGATGAACCCACATCCGCTTTGAGCGCGGCTGAAGTGGAAGTTCTATTCAGAATAATTCGCGAGCTGAAATCGCGTGATGTCTCCATTATTTATATTTCCCATAAGTTGGAAGAACTGCTGCAGATCGGCGATTACGTCACCGTTTTGCGTGACGGGAAAAAAGTAGCCGAAGAGAAAGCTGAAAACATCAATGTGTCCTGGATCATTGAAAAGATGGTCGGACGCAACCCCACTTCGATGTTCAGCCGCAAAGAGCGCCCTATTGGAGATGTAATGCTGCGGGTGGAAGATATTACCCTTCCACGCCAGGGTGGTGGCTTTGTACTTGATCACATTTCATTTGATCTTCATCAGGGTGAGGTCCTCGGGATTTACGGCTTGATGGGGGCAGGGCGTTCCGACCTTCTCGATTGTCTCGCCGGCGCCCGGCAATATACATCCGGCAGGATTTTATTAAATGGAAATCCTGTCTCATCAAAAACAGTCGCTGAAAGAATTGACGCGGGTTTTGTTCTGGTGCCTGAAGACCGTCAGCGGTTTGGCCTGGTAGGACCTCTCTCCGTTCGTGACAACATGCTGCTTCCAAGTCTTCGCAATTACTTGAAAGGGATCTTCCTTTCAACAAAGGAAGAGAACAATGCTTCGGAAAAACAGGTCAAAGAATTGCGGATACGTGTGGCGAATATTCAACAATCGATCACCTCTTTAAGCGGAGGCAATCAGCAAAAGGTTGTTGTGGCAAAAGGGCTGTTAACAAAACCAAAAGTCCTGCTGATGGACGAGCCAACCCGGGGTATAGATGTCGGCGCGAAATATGAGATTTTTGACATCATGAACCAGTTGGTGGCGAAAAAATTCGGTGTGATATTTGTCTCATCAGAACTGAAAGAAATTCTGGCAATGTCTGACCGGATTCTCGTCATGTCAAAAGGTGCCATCACTGGAGAATTCTCACACGATGAAGCCACTCACGAAAAACTTGTCGCGGCTTCGGCCATTGGGCACGGCCCCGTAACCAACGGAAATGGAAAAGGAAAATAGCATGCAATCAAATTTCTTAAAAAAATTCAGCGGTCTCTCAAAAACCGATATCCAGCAAGTTTTATTGAAAGGCAGGGCCTTTATTGCCCTCATCCTGGTTGTGGTGGTTTTCACATCCCTTTCGCCGCAGTTCATGAGCGGTGACAACCTGGTGATCATGTCGAAGCACGTGGCTATCAACGCGCTTCTGGCTATTGGTATGACGTTCATTATTTTGACAGGCGGTATCGACCTTTCCGTTGGTTCCATTGTGGGTATGACCGCCATGATCGCCGGCGGCCTGATCAATGAAGGGCTCAATATTCCGCAATTGGGAATCATTGTGTACCCGCACACCTGGATGATCATCGTCATTTATCTGATCGTAGGTACTCTGACCGGTGCACTTACCGGTGTGATCATCACCCGTTTCAATGTAGCGCCGTTTATCGCCACCCTGGGTACGATGTATGTGGCACGTGGTATCGCCGGTTTGCGCAATAATGGCTACACTTTCCCCAATCTTATTGGTCGTCCTGAATTCGGAAATACCGGCTTTGAAAGATTAGGTTCCGGCGATTTCCTGGGAATTAACTATTCCATCTGGTTGATGATCGTATTTGCTGTGATCGCGTACATTATCACCAAGAAGACTCCATTTGGCCGCCATGTATATTCCATTGGTGGAAATGAACGCGCGGCTGAATTATCCGGTGTGCGCATCAACCGGTCAAAGATCATCGTCTACAGCATCAGCGGTTTCTTTGCCGCACTGGTCGGTTTGATCATTGCCTCCCAATTGGTGGCGGCTCATCCCGCCACGGGTGATACGTTCGAAATGAACGCGATTGCCGCTGTAGTGCTGGGTGGAACATCACTGGCCGGTGGTCGGGGTGGAATTGGCGGTTCCATGATCGGTGCATTTGTTATTGGTGTCTTGAACGACGGGTTGGTCATGATGGGTGTTTCCTCCTTCTGGCAGAAGGTTATCAAGGGAGCAGTAATTGTGCTGGCAGTGATCATTGATCAGATGCAGGCACGCATGCAGGAGCGTATCGCGCTTCAAAAACAACAGGAAATGAAATAAAGAATCAGGATGAAGGAGATGATTGGAAAGGAGAAGTTATAGGAAAAGGCGATTTGGTATCTGGTAACTGGTAACTGGTAACTAGAGCACTCTCAAAAATCTGAGGAGAAAACTATGAAAAACAAAAAATTGGTTGCTTTTCTGGGTTTGGTTGCGATCTTGAGCATGTTACTCGCCAGCTGCGGAACTGCTGTCACCCCCACCGCTGCTGCACCCAAAGAAGAAGCGGCTGCCCCTGCGGCTCCCGCCGCTGCTGACGGCGCCAAGAAATTGATGTGCGTTATCGTGCCCCCCGTTGAGAATCCGTTCTTCGGAACCCAGCAGGAAATTGCTGCCAAGAAAGCGGAAGAACTTGGTTACGAAGCATTGAAACTCGTCCACGATGACGATGCCAACAAACAGATGGAACTGATCGAGACCTGTATCGGCAAAAAAGCCGCTGCGATCATTCTGGATAACGCCGGCGCTGACGCGACCGTGGCCGCTGTTCAGAAAGCCAAAGATGCCGGAATCCCGACCTTCCTGATCGATCGCGAGATCACCAAAGAAGGCGTGGCGGTATCCCAGATTGTTTCCAACAACTACCAGGGTGCCACACTGCTGGCGGAAGAATTTGCCAAGCTGTTGGGCGAAAAAGGCAATTACATCGAACTGACCGGTAAAGACACCGACACCAACGCACATGTTCGCTCTGATGGTTACCACGAAGTCCTTGACAAACTGCCTGACATGAAAATGGTTGCCCAGCAGACCGCCAACTGGAGCCAGACCGAAGCCTACACTGTGATGGAAAGCCTTCTGCAGGCGAATCCTGACGTGAACGGTGTCATCTGCGGTAACGACACCATGGCTCTCGGCGCGCAGGCTGCCTTATTGGCTGCCGGCAAGAAAGACGTTGTCGTGGTAGGTTTCGATGGCTCCGATGATGTCAACAAATCCATCCTCGCTGGCGAGATCAAAGCCGGCGCTCTGCAGCCCGTGGCTGAACTGGCTACCCAGGCTGTTGTACAGGCGGATGCCTTCATCAAAACCGGCAAGACCGGTAAACCTGAGAAACAGTCCATCGACATGGTTCTGATCACCGGGGAAAATGCCTGCCATTACACCGGCTTCGCCCCCAACGGCAAGACCGAAAAATGCGAAGTCCAGAATTCTGACGCGGCTGCCCCTGCGGCTCCCGCCGCTGCTGACGGCGCCAAAAAGTTGATGTGCGTTATCGTACCCCCCGTTGAGAATCCGTTCTTCGGAACCCAGCAGGAAATTGCTGCCAAGAAAGCGGAAGAACTTGGTTACGAAGCATTGAAACTCGTCCACGATGACGATGCCAACAAACAGATGGAACTGATCGAGACCTGTATCGGCAAAAAAGCCGCTGCGATCATTCTGGATAACGCCGGCGCTGACGCGACCGTGGCCGCTGTTCAGAAAGCCAAAGATGCCGGAATCCCGACCTTCCTGATCGATCGCGAGATCACCAAAGAAGGCGTGGCGGTATCCCAGATTGTTTCCAACAACTACCAGGGTGCCACACTGCTGGCGGAAGAATTTGCCAAGCTGTTGGGCGAAAAAGGCAATTACATCGAACTGACCGGTAAAGACACCGACACCAACGCACATGTTCGCTCTGATGGTTACCACGAAGTCCTTGACAAACTGCCTGACATGAAAATGGTTGCCCAGCAGACCGCCAACTGGAGCCAGACCGAAGCCTACACTGTGATGGAAAGCCTTCTGCAGGCGAATCCTGACGTGAACGGTGTCATCTGCGGTAACGACACCATGGCTCTCGGCGCGCAGGCTGCCTTATTGGCTGCCGGCAAGAAAGACGTTGTCGTGGTAGGTTTCGATGGCTCCGATGATGTCAACAAATCCATCCTCGCTGGCGAAATTAAAGCCGGCGCTCTGCAGCCCGTGGCCGAACTGGCTACCCAGGCTGTTGTACAGGCGGATGCCTTCATTAAAACCGGTGAGACCGGCAAACCCGAGAAACAGTCCATCGATATGGTTCTGATCACTCCTGATAATGCCTGCCATTACACTGGTTTCGCCCCCAACGGCAAGACTGATCCCTGTAAATAAATAACTTTTTTACTCTGAGAATCCCATTTCTCTTTAGGTAGTAGGGGTGGCGTGTTGGATTTCCAACACGCCACCTCGGGGCACCTTCGTCATGATTTCAGGTTCGCGGCCGGTATCATGACTTTGGAGGTGCGATAGCTATTATATTTCCAACCCCGGTTTTTCAGGATGAATTAATATGAAGATTACTGTTGTTGGTAGCTTGAATATGGACCTGGTTGTAAAAATGCCGCGAATCCCTTCACCAGGTGAGACTTTGATTGGAGGCGAATTTAAAACCCACCCGGGCGGAAAGGGTGCAAATCAGGCTGTTGCTGCCGCGCGCATGGGAGGTGATGTTTATATGGTCGGCTGCACCGGTGAAGATGCCTTCGGGCGTGAATTGCGGTCAACCCTTGAAAAGGATGGGATCAATACATCCTGTGTGTTTACTCATCCCACAGCTGCCACGGGGGTGGCTCTTATTCAGGTGGATAGCCAGGGCCGTAACAGTATCGCCGTCGCGCCCGGGGCTAATTATCAATTGACGGGTGAGGATGTTAAACAAGCCTTCGAGAAAATTGGCCATTTTGACATTCTGGTTGTCCAATTTGAAATTCCCATAGAGACGGTTTATTCGGCTGTAAAATTGGGCGCCCAAAGAGGAGCCAGAATTATTGTGAACCCTGCGCCGGCTCAGGTTTTACCGCCGGATGTGCTGTCACTGGTGGATTATCTGATCCCTAATGAATTCGAACTGGCAATATTAATAAATAAATCCGGCATGACCAAAGACGAAATTAATGAAAACATCAGCCTGATCCGGGAATTTGGCTGCAAGAACTGCATAGTCACCCTGGGAAGGGACGGTTCGATGATCGTGGATAATGCCGGACATGAAACGCATATACCAGCCTATTGCGTACAGGCTGTTGACACTACGGCCGCCGGAGATTGTTTTGTTGGCGCGCTGGCTGTTGGACTGAGTGAAGGAAAACCGCTGGAGGAAGCCACAAAATTCGCCAGCGCTGCCGCATCCATTTCCGTTACGCGTGAGGGAGCGCAACCTTCCATTCCATCGCGTGACGAAGTACAGAAATTTATAAACGAAAGGAGTATTTAACAATGAAGAAGACCGGGATCATTAACGCCCCAATCTCTACTGTGATCGCGCACCTGGAACATTCTGATATGCTGACCGTGGGGGACGCGGGACTGCCAGTCCCATCCACAACCCAACGGATTGATCTTGCCCTGAAACCCGGCGTGCCGGGATTTCTGGAAACGCTGGAAGTAGTGCTTTCCGAAATGTACGTGGAAAAAGCGTATGTGTCAGAAGATATTCTCATAAAAAGTCCGCACATCTATGAGGGTATCCGTAAATTATTGGGTGACGTACCGGTGGAAACACTTCCACACGTAGAATTTAAAAAACTTTCCGGTTCAACCAAAGCCATTATTCGTACCGCTGAATTTACCCCGTTTGCCAATGTCATTCTTGTGGCAGGCGCATGGGGCTTCAAGCTGTAGACCAAACCGGACCGGAAATTTTAAAATCAAGGAGAAATTATGAAATCAACCCTCGGTGTGATCTTTAGCAGCCGTGACTTCTTTCCGGGGCATCTGGTTACTCAGGCCCGCAAGGAAGTTATTGATGTCTTGAAATCGCTGGGAATCAGCTCTGTCATGCTTGGTGAAGATGTGGGCATTCACGGCGCTGTTCAAACGTACCAGCATTCCCGACTGTGCGCGGATCTTTTCAAAAAGCACGTGGATGAAATAGACGGTATCCTGGTGATCCTCCCCAATTTCGGCGACGAAAAAGCCGTGGTGGATACGATCAAATTCTCGGGATTGCAGGTTCCGGTTCTTGTTCAGGCTTATCCGGATAGTTTTGATGCCTTTGATGTTGCCAACCGCCGTGACGCCTTCTGCGGAAAAATATCCGTATGCAGCAATTTGCGCCAGTATGGCTATGCCTTCTCGGTGACAGAACTGCACACCGAATCACCCAAATCCGCCGAATTTAAAAACGACCTGATCAAATTCACCGGTGTATGCCGCGTTGTCCGTGGCTTGCGGTCCGCGCGCCTGGGTGCGGTGGGCGCCCGGCCGAACGCCTTCAATACCGTGCGCTACAGTGAGAAATTATTACAGGAAGCCGGAATCACCGTGCTCACGGCTGACCTCTCTGAGATCCTGGGCGCCGCGTCCAAACTGAAGGACACCGATAAAGAGGTTAAGGTAGAGTTGGATAAGATCCGGAACTACCTGCCAACCGACGGCGTGCCGAATGAATCGATCATGCGCATGGCCAAATTCAGCTCCGCGCTGTCAAAATGGATGACCGACCTCGATATCCAGGCGACAGCCTTGCAGTGCTGGAATTCGCTGCAGGCGAATTACGGCATCAACGTGTGCACACTGATGAGTATGATGAGCGAATCCCTGATGCCCAGCGCCTGCGAAGTGGACATCACCGGCGTGGCGTCGATGTACGCGCTGCAACTGGCTTCGGGGACGCCCGGCGCGCTGGTTGATTGGAACAATAACTACGGGAATGACCCCGATAAATGCGTGCTGTTCCATTGCGGCAACTGGGCCAAGAGCTTCACCCCGGGCGCCCGCATGGAATACGCGAACATTCTGGCGACCACCCTCGGGCAGGAAAACACCTACGGCGCGATCAACGGCCGCGCGCCTGCCGGCCCGATGAGTTATGCCAGAATTTCCACCGACGATCAGTACGGGATGATCCGCACCTACGTTGGGGAAGGTGAATTCACTGATGATGTACTGGACACATTTGGAAGCCGGGCTGTTGTGAAAATCCCGGCGCTGCAAAATCTGATGAAATATGTGGTGAAGAACGGCTTCGAACACCACGTTGCCATGACCGCCGGTCTGGTGGGCGAGACGCTGGATGAAGCATTCACCACCTATCTTGGCTGGGAGAATTATTACCACAACGCCGGTTGAGTCAGTCAGCAAAAAAACCAGGATCGATTTTGTGACTTGGACATCACAAAAAGCCCTGTATCAATATCACTCATCGCGACAAAACTTCTGAAAAGGCGATCCCTTTTCAGAAGTTTTGCATTTAATTGGCTCGATTAATTATTAATTTTTTGATGTATTTGTAGTTGGTAAGAAGTGATCGATATTGACCGCATCTTTTTTTACCCGGTAGTATCATTGTGACAACACCCTTCCAGGGAGGAAACCATGAGACACACCCGCATCCTGCCCATCATTTTGCTGCTGACGGCCTGCGCCCCAGCGGCGCCAGTGCCCACAGCCACGCCCCTGCCGCCCACGGTGACGGCTACGGCAGTGCCCACGTCAACGTCAACGCTTGAGCCGACATCCACCCCCGAGCCGACGGCCACATTGACGGCCACGCCATTTCCCATTCCCGAGGGCGCGGTGAAGACGGCGGACGGATCGACCATCTTTGTCAAAGATGGCAAGCTGTGGCAGCTGGACGCCCAGGGGCAGCCGGTGGAGAAGGACATTCTCGACGTCACCTTCGCAAACGTCATCGACAGCGGAAACATCGTAAAACAACTTCATCCTGAGTACTACGACGACGACCAGAAACTGCTGAAGGACACGCTGCTGCCGAAGGGTGCAAAAATAACTGATGGGTATCGGTGGAGAGTGGATGGATTTAACACCCTCAGATCTGCAGAAAAAAATGATGGAGTAACTCTTTTTCTAACCGCAGGAATTGTACTGGAAATCTCTAGGGTTGATTTAAAGAATTTCCCCTCTCTAAATGTCGAGACTGGATTTGTGATGAATATGGCATTTAT
>CAYQTY010000046.1:14372-15689 GCA_964420535.1 uncultured Leptolinea sp.
GGGATGCCGAGGAGCCTGTACCAGTAGTCACGGGGGTGATTGATTCTCAGGGGCAGTACTCACCGTTTTTACGAGGGTATGCTTCTGCTCCGGTGGGGAATAGCATGATCGAAGGATCTCTAAAATATAAATTTGAAAAGAGGACTCTCGAAATAAACGAAAGCATTGATTTTTTCCGAGGTAAGAATATTGGAATAACTCTAATTGGATTGGTCGATCCAGGGAAAGCTGATGAGTTTACGGGTATGGAGTCACTATTCTCTGGGTATGCTGAATTAGCTCATGACTCTGCGACTCTTCATGCGGCAAGCTTGGCGTGGAAAGTGAGGCAGGAGAATAAGACTGCCGGAAAGACAAATGAAACATCGGGCGACTTTCTAGGCGATGTGGTTATGGCGGCGGTGAATAATCCCGATGCGATGGGACCTGGATTTATACCTCACCAACCCTTCGTTATGAGATATGAAAAGGAATAGTATTAATAGATGAGTTTGCTGCGTATTTAACTAACTAAAAAGCGTCCGTTTTGGAACGGCTTCAGTGATGATACGATGGGTGTGTGAGTACTTATTTACAGTGGGGATGCGGTCAAAATCGACCGCATCTTTTTTTACTCGTAGTATCATAGTGACAACACTCTCCCAGGGAGGAATCCATGAGACTTACCCGCATCCTGCCCATCATCCTGCTCCTGACGGCCTGCGCCCCGGCGGCGCCCGTTCCGACGGCCACGGCTGTCCCGCCGACCGAGACATCAGTTCCGACTTCGGAACCAACTTCTACACTGACAACAATCCCAACATCAACTTCGACCCCCGAGCCGACGGCCACATTGACGGCCACGCCATTTCGCATTCCCGAGGGAGCGGTACGTGCCGACGGCGCGTTGGTGTTTGTGGAGGACGGCAAGCTCTACAAGGTGGACGCCAGCGGAGCCAGGACCGAGACGGAGATGTCGAGGGAGGTCTTCACCAACGTCTTCGAGGCCGGCGATCTGGTGAAGCAGCTCCATCCGGAGTACTTCGGCGAGGACCAGTCGGCGCTGAAGGAAGAGCTACTGCCAAAAGGAGTTAATGGGGGAAATTTATTTGGAAAAATCACATTTGGATTTGTTCATGCTTCTGATAAGGAGGGTAGTGTGAACTACCGTAAATATACTGGAAAAGTTCTAGACGTTGTGGAGGTTAATAGGGTTAAACAAAGAGAGTTGATAGCTTTTCTAGCAGTCTTTGGTTCTCAAACACCCGTTCCTCATGTACTTGCATTCATTGAGAATGATCAGCTTAGGGGTCTTTCTGAGAAGATGGTGATAAATAC
>CAYQTY010000047.1:0-5070 GCA_964420535.1 uncultured Leptolinea sp.
CGGAATATCCAGTTTAAAAAAGATGTTGAACCCGGTATTTTTATTACAGAACAGGCGACATGCAGTCTAAGCGGGTTCGACTTTGATAAACATAAGCTGGTCAATCCCGGTGATGCCATCCCGTTGACTTTGGGCGTCCAGGCTTCCATGGTTGGTCCTGGTACCGTCAAGGATGTGCATAAAGCATCCCTGCGATTCCGTAACCTTGAGGATGATTCGACCAACCAGAATATTCTGTATGTAGAATCATTTCAAGATAAAACCACAACGGCCGATGTTGTGGATGCAGCGCCGGTAACCAAAAGCGGCAAATGGTTGGTTCCTGTTGGCAAAAAAGCTGGCGAGGTTCGGGTGTTGGAAATGAGTTGTTTTGTGGCCGGGGGAATAGTAAAGGTTTACAAATATTATAAATACCGTTGGGTCATTCAGGAAACTGAATCGGATGTTGAGAATAACCCACCCGTTGCACAGCCAAAAGACCCTTCAGCGCAGACTACCGGCACTATCGTAACGAAATGCCCGCCTCCGTATAACGGGACCTCCCAGCAAAAATTGCAGGAAATCCTTAATCGCTACTATAAAAAGATCAAGGTTGGCGTTTACAGTTCCGGGGCCAAAAATAATGCGATGAGCGTGCTTCCCGGATACGGTCACCTGGCTGTATACCGCTGCGGTGGATACCAGGGCGAGATCCTTAAATTCCTGGAAGGGATCAAATTTGACGCCGACCCCTGCGTGGCCGGTTTGCTGGATGATTATGATTTTGGCCCCATTCAAGCCTGGTTCGGCGGCCACCAGGCGGTGGTGATCTACCCGGCCGGAAGAGATTGGTTGTCAGCAGGACTTGTGCTCGATCCCTGGATGAATCAGAAACCCGAAGTCTATACCATTCAGAAATGGGCAAAGATGTGGAGCCAGTTCAAGAGCTATGGAGGGATCGGTCCCAGTAATGTGTACGCGCCGAATTACCCCACACATGGCGGGCGGTACGCGAATCCAAAAGGCACCAAGCTGACGGCGGAACAACAAAAATACATCAAAAACCTGCCAAAAGATGTGCGCGAGAAATACGACAAACTGGGATCAACAGAACAACTGGAGTTCCTGCGACGGCACTCGGAAGACATTCAAAAGGGGAATAAGTTCATGGTGCAGTCCCCGCTGGCTGTATATGTGATAGATGAAGACGGACGTAAAACCGGTATGGTTAATGGCCTGCTCACCCGTGAAATACCCGGAGTGTATTATTCCGCTTTTCCGTTGCAGGATGGGACGGTGATGAGTCAACTGGAGTACCCGCCGGATAAACTGTATAAACTGGTGCTAATTGGCACAGGTGACGGCGCGGCGCATGTATTCACCAGTTTCAGATCGGAGTCTGATGAGTTTGCTGATCCGCGATCATTTGTGTATGCCTATTCCGCTTCGAAGGACGAAGAATATGCGATAGGTATGGAACCCGGTTCATCACTCGATGGGGTACAGGGAGTAATCGCGGCCAGAGTATTGGACGCCAGTGCGGAAGCGATGATCAAATCACTTCCGGATATCCAATCACCGGAACCTTATTCCGTATATCCGAAAAAAACAGTGGATTCAAGCACTAACGAGGACGGTGATGGTGGCTTTATTTTCGGTATTAGCGTGGGACTCGCCTGTCTATGCGTTGTTGTGCTTGTAGTTGTTCTGATCATATCGTTGATCGTCTTACTAAAGAAGAAGACCCCTAATACCCCGTAGGTTGGGGAAAACGCTCATACACCAATCCAAACTGAAGTTACTTAACAACTCCATCGCAAGAGTGTGTTTTGCCCAACACGGCACAACCAGCCTGTTACCTGACTTATCGCTAATTTGAATTGCAAAATTATTTTTCCCCCACAACTCCGCCCAACATCCACCCGTTGACAAACCCCGTGGTGAAATTCTAAAAAACTTCAGCCCGCATGCAAGAAATAGTCAATCCGCGTTAAATTCGAGGTATTGCTGTGTCGCGTTTTGCAGGTCGGAATAATACCCCCGGTATTCCGGTGGAAGCAGCGCGGCTATACGGTACATGATCTCGGCCGTCATCAGCTCACGTTCGTCCCGCGAAGGCAGCGGCCCGTCATATTTCAGGCGGAATGGCCTGCCCACCCGAATGGTGAATGGTGTGCGGCTGAAACCCTTGATATTATGCCAGAAGACTTCGCTGCCAAAACTGGCGATCGGTAGGATAGGCGCGCCCGATTTGATAGCCAGAGGAACTATACCGGGCTGTCCTTTTAGCAGTTTTCCACTGCCGCTTCGCGTGCCCTCCGGGGCTATAACCAGTATCTTTCCTTCTTTTAATACACCCAGGGCTTCACGAAAAGCTCCCATATCGGCTTCCCCCCGTCGGATCGGAATAGACTCCCACTGGTTAAAAAGCAAGCCCATAAAAGGATTTTGCCAGGTTTCCATTTTGACAAGCGGCACAACTTTTCGCGGTTGCAAATGGCTCAACAGGATCGGCGCGTCCAGAAAATTGACATGGTTCCCGGCTAGAATGAGCGGCCCTTCGGCAGGGATGGTTTTCAGCTCGGTATCATCAATTTCACAGATGGTCCGCGAAATTCCACGCAGGGTGAAATTAACAACGCCAGCGATAATCATTTCAGTTCCTTAATCCCGGCTGGTAAATCATATCCAGTTTCCTTGGATGCAGTTCGATACGGATGGAATCACCCTTTTCACAGATGGTCTCACCATCGGCATGAGCCGGTATGCTGCCCTGCAGGGCGTGGATCTCCAGATGATTTGTGCGGATAAAGGTAACAGCCGGATCGCCTTTCTGCGTTCCTTTGGTGAACTTGCTCACCAGAGGCAGCCATTCACGCCGGCGTACCTGTTGCACAACGCAAAGGTCAAACTTGCCATCATCCGGGCTGCTTTCCGGCGCCATATAGAAGCCGCCCCCCATACGGATGCCGTTCATAATGGAAACCATCAGGTAGCGCCCCATATATTCGCCTTCCGGGGTGATCATCTTCAATTCCGGCGCGTTGAAATACAACAGGGTGGTTTTCATGGCTGCCACAATATATGAAGCAAAACCCGTAAGCAGTTTCAATTTCAATGATTCAAAGCCAACCACCGCGTCAAACCCCACTCCTACGCCGTTGGCAAAATACCGCCCGTCCGGAAAGTTCTCACCGTATACGCGGCCTACGTCAACAGCGCGGTGCAAATTATTCGTAATGCACTTGCAGGCTTCACTAACTGTGGCCGGTATGCCCATGCTGTATGCCAGGTCATTTCCGCGTCCCACCGGGATTATGGCCATGGACGGTTGAACACTATGGGTGTGATCTGCCAGAAGAATGCCGTTCAAAACTTCATTGGCGGTACCGTCACCACCGGCGGAAACGATCACATCATAACCGGCGGCGTCGCGTGCCAGTTCAAGGGCATGCCCCCGGCGTTCTGTTCGGACCAATGAGAAATCAAGACCGGCAGTACGGAAGTGTTCTTCGATTTCAGGAATGGATCGTTCACCGTGTCCGCGGCCTGAAATGGGATTAACAATGATGAGATATTTCACGATTTACTCCGGTTATCAGAGTGGAAAACCTTCAATATAGAGTGCGGGGGATGAAGAACTGAATTATACAGGATAAGTCTCTTGCCCTGATTTACTACCCATGTAATACGGATTAGATACCGTTGCATAATTAATTAAACACATAACAACCAGAAGAGTTGCCGCCAGTTGGGAAAATTGACTATTGAATAATCCCTATATTTTTTGTAGAATATGTCCTAAATAGTATTCCGGTTGCCCGTACGGGTGACTCTGATCTGAATTCTATTTTCCCCCATTTCCATTTCAATCGCATAGATTTGCTACAGGTAGGTTTACATGGTTGTTAAACCCGTTTTTCTGTATTCATTTATCCCGGGTAAAACCGGTTTGATGTGGTTCCTGTTCACCCGGGTCATAACAAAAAGTACCCATTCGGGTAATACCCCTGTGCGCGAAAAAACCTATAATCGGAAAATGGGTTCCATCCCTGACCGGAACCTTCCAGTTTCTCTACCCTTCCCCCCGATGTTGAAACACACGACGACCGCATCCCGAGATGTCTGCCATCCTATCCCTGTAGTTCGTGGCGGTGGGTTTGCCGGCCGTGCCGGCTGGTTCAACTCGTGGGCTGCGGTTCTTCTCGTCTCCTTCTGACCTACCCAAAACCAGGCCGTGTCCATATCCCACCCATTCGGGTGGTAGTTTGCTATATCTATCGCGTATGCGCACATTTCGCCCTTCAGGAAGACAGCCATGAATACATCCGTCAAACGAGTACCCCCCCAACCACCCCGGCAGCAGGGATTGTATGATCCCGGGTATGAACACGATTCCTGCGGCACCGGCTTTGTGGTCAATATCAAAGGTACGCCCTCCCATGAGATCATTGCCCACGCGTTGACCATCCTCGATAACCTGTATCACCGCGGCGCCAGCGGCTCTGAATCGAATACCGGTGACGGCGCCGGTGTGCTGATCCAGACGCCGCATAAGTTCTTCGCCCGTGAATGCAAAGCCGCAGGTTTTACCCTCCCGGGTCCGCGGTATTACGGCGTGGGAGCGATGTTCATGCCGGTTGATGACGGTCAACGCCTGGCATTGGAAAAACATTTCGAAGAGATTGTGGTGGAAGAAGGCCAGCAGGTGTTGGGTTGGCGAACCGTACCTACCGATGGCAGTATGCTGGGCGCCACGGCGCAATCGGCACAGCCGGTGGTACGCCAGGTCTTCATTGAACGCAGCGCCTACCTTAAAGACCGCATGTCTTTTGAGCGCAAGCTGTATGTCATCCGCAAACGCGCCGAACAGGCGTTACGCTATGGTGACCTTCCGGGCCATGAATATTTCTATATCTGCAGCCTGTCTTATAAAACGGTTGTCTACAAAGGCATGCTGACCTCCACCCAGGTTCGCCAGTTCTTCCCGGAATTGTCAGATCCGGCGATGGAAACCGCGTTGGCGCTGGTGCATTCCCGCTTCTCCACCAACACATTCCCATCCTGGGACCGCGCGCACCCCTGCCGCTA
>CAYQTY010000047.1:5080-14331 GCA_964420535.1 uncultured Leptolinea sp.
GGCCCACAATGGTGAGATCAATACCCTGCGCGCCAATGTCAACATGGTGGAAGCGGAACAGGGCCACTTCCAAAGTTCCTTCTTTGGCAGTGACATGCCCAAGATCCTGCCGGTGATCAATACTGACGGTTCCGATTCGGCCATCTTTGATAATGTGCTGGAACTGCTGGTGCTCACCGGCCGTTCCCTGCCGCATGCCATCATGATGATGATCCCTGAACCGTGGTCACGCCACCAGACAATGAGCGAAGAGAAGAAAGCCTTCTACGAATACCACAGCTCCATGATGGAACCCTGGGACGGACCGGCCTCGATGGTCTTTACCGACGGTGTGGGTATTGGCGCTACTCTGGACCGCAACGGACTGCGCCCCTCGCGCTACTATGTCACCAATAATGATATGGTGATCCTTGCATCCGAAGTCGGTGTGCTCGATCTGCCAGCCGACAGTATCGTCAAGAAGGGCCGCCTTGAACCCGGCCGTATGTTGTGGATCGACACGGAAGACGGCCGCATCGTGAGTGACGAAGAGATCAAACACGAGATCGCCACCATCCGCCCGTACCGTAAATGGCTGGAAAAATATATGGTTGACCTCGAAGACTTGCCTGATCCGCAGACGCCGCCTCTCAGCGGAATCGGCCGCGAGCAGGAAGGCGCTGCCCGTCAGAAACGCCTGCTCCAGTACCAGCACGCTTTCGGGTACACCTATGAAGACTTGCGTACCATCCTCGCGCCCATGGCGAAGAATGGTATGGAACCGATAGGTTCCATGGGCAATGATGCCCCGCTGGCTGTACTCTCTGACAAACCTCAATTGCTTTATAACTACTTTAAGCAGCTTTTCGCCCAGGTGACCAACCCGCCCATTGACGCCATCCGCGAAGAGATTGTCACCTCCACCGAGGTGATGCTCGGGTCCGAACAGAACCTGCTGGAACCCCGGCCGGAAAATTGCCGCATGATCAAGTTGAAATCTCCGATCATCGACAACGAAGAGCTCGAGAAGATCCGCAATCTTAACCGATTGTATTTTCGCACTGTCACCCTGCCGATCCTCTTTGACCCGGCCAACGGCGGACAATCCCTCGAGCATGCGTTGAAAGACCTTTACAAACGCGTGGATGACATCATCGCAAACGATGAAGCCAACATCATCATCCTCTCCGACCGCGGTATTGACATAGACCACGCCCCCATGCCAACGTTGCTCGCCGTCTCAGGCTTGCATCATCACCTGCTGCGCAAAGGGACGCGTACCCAGATCGGTCTGGTGGTTGAATCGGCGGAGCCGCGCGAAGTGCACCACTTTGCCATGCTCATCGGCTATGGTACCCTGGCCATCAACCCGTACCTGGCGTACGCCAGTATTGAAGGTATGATCAACCAGGGTCTGCTGACCGGTATTGACTACTTCACCGCGGCGCACAACTACACCAAGGCCGTGGTCAAAGGTGTCGTCAAGGTGATCTCTAAAATGGGCATCTCGACCATCGCCAGCTATTTTGGTTCGCAAATCTTTGAAGCGATCGGACTAAGCAAAGAATTCGTTGACCGCTATTTCACCTCCACTCCCTCGCGTATCGGCGGTGTGGATATTGACGTGATCGCGAAGGAAGCCGCCATGCGCCACACACATGCCTTCCCGGATCGGCCGGTCAATGGCCGCACCCTGGATGCTGGCGGCAATTACCAGTGGCGCGCGGATGGCGAAGAGCACCTCTTCAACCCGGATACTATTTATAAATTGCAGCAGGCCGTGCGTACCAATGATAAGAAAACGTATCAGGCCTATGCAGACCTGATCAATAACCAGGCAGACGGCTACATCACACTGCGTGACCTGTTGGAATTTAAATTTGCCGATAACCCGATCCCGTTGGAAGACGTGGAACCGGTGGAATCGATCGTCAAACGCTTCAAGACGGGCGCCATGTCATACGGCTCCATCAGCAAGGAAGCACATGAAGCTCTGGCAATAGCCATGAACCGCATAGGCGGCAAGAGCAACACCGGCGAAGGCGGTGAAGACCCCGCGCGCTATGAAGAAGACCCATCCGGTGATTCGCGCAACAGCGCCATCAAGCAGGTGGCTTCCGCGCGTTTCGGCGTCACCAGTAATTACCTCATCCACGCGCAGGAACTGCAGATCAAAATGGCGCAGGGCGCCAAGCCCGGTGAAGGCGGTCAATTGCCCGGTAAGAAAGTCTACCCGTGGATCGCCAAAACCCGGCACTCCACACCGGGTGTGGGACTTATTTCGCCCCCGCCGCACCATGATATTTATTCCATCGAAGACCTGGCCGAACTGATTACCGATCTAAAAAATGCCAACCCGATGGCGCGCATCAACGTCAAGCTGGTTTCAGAAGTGGGTGTGGGAACCATCGCGGCTGGCGTGGCCAAGGCGCACGCGGACGTGATCCTGATCAGCGGGCATGACGGCGGCACGGGAGCGTCACCGATTTCCAGCATCAAACATGCCGGCCTGCCCTGGGAACTCGGCCTGGCCGAAACCCATCAGACTCTGGTCCTGAACAACCTTCGCAGCCGTGTGACCCTCGAAACCGACGGCCAACTGCGCACCGGCCGTGATGTGGTGATGGCCGCCCTGCTGGGCGCGGAAGAATTTGGCTTTGCCACCGGTCCGTTGGTGGCTCTGGGCTGTGTGATGATGCGCGTCTGCCAGCAGGATACCTGCCCGACCGGTATCGCCACGCAGAACCCGCAGCTCCGCCGCAACTTCAAAGGTGACCCGCAACACGTGGTCAACTATATGTACTTTATCGCCCAGGAAGCCCGCGAATGGATGGCCAGACTCGGCTTCCGCACCATTGACGAGATGGTAGGCCGGGCAGACCGGCTCGCGCAGAAGAAGAATATCGAACACTGGAAAGCGCGCACCGTCGACCTTTCCGCCCTGTTCCAGCCGTTGGACGCGCCGGAGGAAATCGGACGGCATTGCACCATCCAGCAAACCCACAACCTCGAAAAAGCACTGGACCGCAAGGTCCTGCTGGACCTGTGTAAACCGGCCCTGGAAAACGGTGAAAAAGTGGAGATTGACCAGCCCATCCGCAACGTCAACCGTGTGGTGGGAACGCAGGTTGGCAGTGAAGTCACGCGGCGATATGGGCCAAATGGACTGCCAGAAGATACCATCCGCATGACTTTCCACGGCTCGGCGGGGTTAAGTTTTGGAGCTTTCATCCCCAGGGGGCTCACGTTGGTGCTGGAAGGCGATTCCAATGACTATATCGGCAAGGGACTCTCGGGTCAGCGTTTGCTTCAGATGAGAATATCATCGTGGGCAACACGGCATTCTATGGAGCTACATCCGGCGAAGCCTATATTTCCGGCGTGGCCGGCGAACGCTTTGCCGTGCGCAACAGCGGTATGTCGGCGGTGGTCGAAGGGGTGGGTGACCATGGCTGCGAATATATGACCGGCGGACGGGTGGTGGTTCTGGGGCATACCGGAAGGAACTTTGCCGCGGGTATGTCGGGCGGCATCGCTTATGTCATCGATTGGGACGGAGAATTCGAGTCCCGCTGCAACCGCGAGATGGTTGAACTCGGTTATCTGGAAGACCCGGACGAAGCGGACGAAGTTCGCTCCATGATAGAAAAACATGCCCGTTATACCTCCAGTAAACTCGCGCACCGTGTGCTGGCTAAATGGGACGATACCCGCCAGCGCATCGTCAAGATTCTGCCCAGGGACTACAAGCAAGTGCTTGAAGCCATCCGCCAGGTGGAAGCTGCCGGCCTTTCCGGTGACGAAGCCGTGATGGCCGCCTTTGAAATGAATACACAGGCACTGGTTCGCGCCAGCGGCAACTAGGATAGAGGAGAGATAGCATGGGTAAACCAACCGGTTTCATGGAATACCAGCGTGAGATCCCCTCGGATCTGCTGCCGGAAGAACGTATTTTGCATTGGAAGGAATTTCACCGCCCGTTCCCCGAATCAAAGCGCCAGACTCAGGGAGCGCGCTGCATGGACTGCGGCACACCCTTCTGCCATACCGGCAAGATATTCAGCGGCGCGGCATCCGGCTGCCCGATCAACAACCTGATCCCAGAGTGGAATGATTTGATCTTCCGCGGGCAATGGCAACAGGCGCTGGAACGGCTTTTACGAACCAATAACTTCCCCGAATTCACCGGGCGGGTCTGCCCCGCGCCGTGTGAGGGTTCATGCACATTGGGCATATCGGCTCCCCCGGTGACCATCAAGAACAATGAACTGGCGATCATCGAGAAAGCCTTCGCCGAAGGGTGGATGACCCCCGAACCGCCGGCAGTTCGTACCGGCAAGAAGGTGGCGGTTGTGGGATCCGGGCCTGCCGGACTGGCTGCGGCTGACCTGCTGAACCGGGCTGGGCACACCGTCACCGTCTATGAACGCGCCGACCGTATCGGAGGGTTGCTGGTGTACGGTATCCCCAATATGAAGCTGGATAAATCCGTGGTGGAACGCCGTGTGAGCTTCATGGCGGCGGAAGGGATCAATTTTGTCACCGGTGTGGAAGTGGGCAAAGACCTGCAGGCTGAGACCCTGACTGCTGAAAATGACGCGGTTGTTCTTTGCGGCGGCGCGACCAAACCCCGTGACCTGCCCGTGGAAGGCCGTGACCTGCAGGGTGTGCACTTTGCGATGGAATTCCTCACCGGCAATACCCGAAACCTGCTGGGCAGCACGTTGGAAGATAACCGAATGCAGACCATCTCTGCCCGCGGAAAAGACGTCATCGTCATCGGCGGCGGCGATACCGGCACCGATTGCGTGGGCACTGCACTTCGCCACGGCTGCCGCAGCGTCACCCAGTTTGAGATCCTTGACAGGCCGCCGCTGGAACGCCAGGCCGATAACCCCTGGCCCGAATGGCCGCGCGTGCTCAAGACAGATTACGGTCAGGAAGAGGCTATCGCTGTGTACGGTGAAGATCCGCGCGTGTTTGATATCCAGACCGTCAAATTCGTGGGCGACGCGGATGGAAAACTGAAGGAAGTTTACACGGTTCTGGTGGAGTGGGTGGACGGGGCTAATGGCCGCAAGGAGCCGAAACCTGTACCCGGTTCTGAAAAGGTTTACCCGGCGCAGCTGGTGCTGATCGCCATGGGCTTCCTCGGACCCGAAGACATGCTGCTCGGGAAACTCGGCATCGAGCGCGACGCGCGCAGAAATGTCAACGCGCCATATGGGGCGTATACCACCAATATTCCTGGTGTGTTCTCGGCGGGTGACATGCGCCGCGGGCAAAGCCTGGTGGTGTGGGCCATCCATGAAGGGCGCGGCGCCGCCCGTGAGGTCGACCGTTACCTGATGGGCGACACCCAGATCATAGGATAACGATAAAGAGGCTGGCTGAAAGGCCAGCTTTTTTTATTTTTCGTAGGGGTGGACCGCGTCCACCCCGGGCATGGTTGGGAATGATTCAATGGATGGCATGGTTCCCCTGGCACGCCTGGGCGGATGCCATCCGCCGCTACGCGAAGGGATATATACTTATCTATCAAACAGGGCAAAGACATCTAAAAGTCTATAACCGGGATTCTTATCACAAATGCCGTAAGGGCGGGTTTCAAACCCGCCCTACGCGTCGCGAGAACCACTTTTCCGACATTCATGACAAATCACGATGAATACCCCTCTCCCATAAACCATGATTAACATCAGCCAGAAATAAGGATAAACATTCAAGAAAACAGGCCGGTCATTTATCGAAAAACCACTATACTACTTATGTAGGTATAAAATTATTCCCGAAATCAAATGACAAAAAAACAATCCCTGCTGGTTGTTGACCAGGACACGAAACACATTACCTTGATGCGCCAGATTCTCTCGGAAACCGGTTTCCGGGTTATTGCCGCGCGCAATGGTGAAGCGGCGGTAGACCTGGCGGCAACAGAGCAGCCAGGGTTGATTTTTATGGAAATAAACCTGGAAGGCGAAATCGATGGCTGTGTGGCCGTCCGGCGGATACGTGATTTTTCCGATGTGCCGGTCATTTTTGTGTGCAATAGCGATAAACCGGATGATATTCTGCGTGCTTTTACGGCAGGCGCAGACGACTACGTCGCCAAACCGGTGCACAGCCAGATCCTGCTGGCCAGGATGCAGGCCATAATAAAACGCGCGTCCCGCGAGGGGACGTCACAGCGCTGCACTGAAATAGCATGCGGCAGCCTGAAGATTAACATCCCGAGCCGCCAGGTGACGGTCGACGACCGCGAAATATACCTGTCTGAAACAGAATTTAACTTGATCCTGGAACTGGCAAAGAATCAGGGACGGGTGTTGATGCACGAACAATTGCTCTCTTCTGTCTGGGGGCAAAAATACACAACTGAAATTGACTACCTGCGGTCATATATCCATATTCTTCGCCGTAAATTGGAGATGGACCCACAGCATCCGCGATTGATCTTAAGTAAACCCGGCGTCGGATACATGCTGGCGCCGGAAACGGCCTCGCGGCCAGGAGCGTGATCATGAAATCAGAATCCACCTACAACATATTCGAATCAGCTCAAAAACAGTTTGACCGCATCGCCGACCTGATCAGCCTTGAACCGGCTCTGCGTGAATTCCTGCGAGAACCTCGCCGTGAGTTCTCCTTCACGCTTCCCGTCCATCTGGATGGCGGCGAACCGGTGATCTTCCGCGGATTCAAGGTGCAATATAACGATGCGCTGGGTCCCACAAAAGGCGGAATACGGTTCCATCCGCAGGAAACCATGGATACCATCCGCGCGCTTTCCATGTGGATGACCTGGAAATGCGCGGTCACCCGGCTGCCGTTGGGCGGAGGCAGCAGCGGTGTTGCCGTGGATACCCATAACCTGACACCCCGTGAACAGGAACGGCTGTGCCGGGCGTTCGTCCGCGCTACGGCTTTCAACACCGGGCCGGAGTGGGACGTACTCGGACCGGATATCATGACCGGGCCCCAACATATGTTGTGGATGTTGGATGAATATGAAGCCATTCATGGAGTAAAAAGCCCCGGATATATCACAGGAAAACCGGTTGGCCTTTCCGGCTCGAAGGGCCGCAAGGAAGCCCCCGGTTTTGGCGTGATGATCAATGTGCGCGAAGCCCTGAAGGAAATGGGGTTGGATATTTCCAAGACTACAGCCAGCGTGCAGGGTTTTGGTACTGTCGGGCGTCACGCTGTGCAGTTATATTCACAGATGGGAGGTAAGGTGACCTGCATCGCCTGCCTGAATCACATTGACCATAAAGCGTATGCCTTCCGCAAAAAAGACGGCATAGAGTTTGACAAGATCGCGGCCATTACCGATGTGTTTGGCGAGATCGATAAAGAAAAAGCCATAGCCATGGGACTGGAATGCCTGCCCGGTGAAGCCTGGCTTGAGCAGGATGTGGATATTCTGGTACCGGCAGCCGTAGAAAATCAGATCCGGCCGGATAATGTGGAAAAGATCCACCACAAAGTAAAGATTTTGGCCGAAGCCGCCAACGGTCCCACCGACCTGGATGTAGACGACTACCTGAACGGCCGCGGCATCCGAATAATTCCGGACATTCTGGCGAATGCCGGCGGTGTGGTTTGCAGTTATTTTGAACAGGTCCAGTCTAATATGAATTATTACTGGAGCAAAGATGAAGTCCTTGGTAAGCTGGATAGTCACCTGACCTCCGCGTATGTCGATGTGAGCACCTTTGCCCGCAAGAATAGTATTCCCATGCGCGATGCCGCGTATATGGTGGCCATCGACCGCGTGGCGCGTGCCTGCCAGGACCGCGGCTGGATCTGACCGTGGCGGAACGTTTCCATTTCATCGGCCTCCGGCAGGGTTATTCCGTGTTGGAGAATATCGCCGGCGTACGTGATGAGATTGGGGGCAAAGCCCACGGCCTGTTTTCCATCCGGAACGCGGTTGACAGGTTGGATGGGAAGTATCCAGGCATCCATGTGGATATTCCGTCCCTCACAGTGTTGGGCACCAGTGTGTTTGATGCCTTCATGGAACGCAACGGATTGGCGGAGATTGCCACCAGCAACCTGCCGGATGACCGCATAGCGTTTGCGTTTCAGAACGCCGATATGCCGTTTGAAGTATTGGGTGAATTGCGGAAATTGGTCACCGAAGTGACCACTCCGCTGGCCGTACGCTCGTCGGGTTTACTGGAAGATACCACCCACCGGCCGTTTGCCGGGGTGTACGCCACAAAAATGATCCCCAACAACCAGCCTGATCTGGATATCCGCTTCCGTAAGCTGCTTGAAGCTATCAAGTATGTGTGGGCTTCCACGTATTTTAAGGTTTCAAAAGATTATTTTACAGCCACCTGCCTGGAGTGCGACCACGAAAAAATGGCTGTGGTGCTGCAGGAAATGGTGGGACGGCATCACGGATTGCGTTTTTACCCTGAGTTGGCTGGAGTAGCCCGGTCATTTAACTATTACCCCATCAAACCGGCTAAACCGCAGGATGGTGTGGTTGACCTGGCGATCGGGCTGGGCAAGACCATAGTGGACGGCGGTAAAACCTGGACGTATTCGCCCGCTTTCTCCCGCCGCCCGCCTCCGTTTGAATCGGTGGATGAAATGTTCGCTCAAACCCAGAACGAGTTCTGGGCGGTTAATATGGGCGAACCGCCGGAATACAATCCGGTCAAAGAGACCGAGTTTATGCAGCAATATGACCTTCAAGCGGCCGAATCAGATGATTCTCTACGCTTTGTGGCGTCTACTTTCGATGCCCAATCGGAACGTTTCTCAGCGGGTATTGCCGGGAAGGGTCCCCGGGCGATCACGTTTGCCCCGCTGCTGGCGGCGGAAGAACTGCCGTTCAACCGGGTGGTGAGAACTGTATTGGAAGAATGTGAAAAGGAACTGGCCACACCTGTGGAGATTGAATTTGCCATGACCTTCAACCCGCACCATTTCGCGGTGCTTCAGGTACGTCCCATGGTGGTGCCGGCCGGCAACCTTGAAGTAAGTGACAGGGACTTGCGCCACCGGCATAACCTGGCCGCGTCTGAACTGGTGCTGGGAAATGGTGTGGATGAAGGCATTTCGGATGTGGTGTACGTCAAACCGGATAAGTTTGAACTGAAACATACCCGCCGGATCGCCGAGGAACTGGAAGCCGTCAACCGTATCCTGCTTTCGCAGAACCGGCCGTATATTCTCATCGTGTTTGGCAGGTTGGGTACATTTGATCCCTGGTTAGGTATACCCGTCGCCTGGGGGCAGGTATGCGGGGCCAGGGT
>CAYQTY010000047.1:14341-15563 GCA_964420535.1 uncultured Leptolinea sp.
CATCGAAGCCACCCAGGAGAACGTCAAGGTTGAACTCAGTCAAGGGTCGCATTACTTCCACAATTTGATCAACCTGGGGGTGATGTATTTTTCCATGCCGTTCACGCGTCCCTACCGTTTGGATTGGAAATGGCTGATGAAACAGACCGATGTTCATAATATGGAATTTATCCGGCATATTGAAACAATATCCCCGTTCTATATAAAAGTGGACGGACGCAGCGGCCGGGGGGTGATCCGCCGGCCGGATTGATCTTTTTATGAAATTTTCATTTTTTAACCGGGGATTTTCATAAAATTTCAATTTTCTCCGTGGTATAAAAACGTATCTGATTCTATGCTCGGGGACGGAAAAAATGACTGTAATTCAAGATGTACTGGATACCTTAAATGAAAAAGACGCCGGGCAGGTTGAATTCCTGCAGGCGGCCAAAGAGGTTTTGACCTCACTGGAACCCACCGTTGACAAGCACCCTGAATTTGTGAAAGCGAAGATCTATGAACGCATTGCCGTACCGGATCGCGCTATTTTATTCAAAGTTCCGTGGGTAGATGACAACGGCGAAGTTCAGGTTAACCGCGGTTTCCGCATCCAGTTCAACAACGCCATCGGCCCCTACAAAGGCGGCTTGCGTTTCCACCCGTCTGTCAATATCGGCATTATTAAATTCCTGGGTTTTGAACAGATCTTCAAGAACTCGCTCACTACGTTGCCCATGGGCGGCGCCAAAGGCGGTTCCGATTTTGACCCCAAAGGCAAATCAGATGGTGAAGTCATGCGCTTCTGCCAGGCGTTTATGCGCGAACTTTACCGCCACATCGGACCCGATACCGATGTCCCTGCCGGCGATATCGGTGTGGGCGCCCGCGAGATCGGGTACCTTTATGGTTACTACACCAAGATCGTTAACGCCAACGTCAGCGTGTTGACGGGCAAAGGCCTTGAATACGGCGGCAGCCTCATCCGCCCCGGATCTGTCTACTTCGCGGCTGAAATGCTTGCCACCCGCAAACAGGAAATGAAGAATAAAGCCGCCGCCATCAGCGGCTCTGGCAATGTGGCCCAGTACACCGTGGAAAAATTGATCCAGCTTGGCGCCAAACCAGTGACACTCTCCGATTCCAATGGAACCATTGTGGATGAATCCGGTATCACTGCGGAAAAGCTGGCCTTCGTGCTGGAACTCAAGAACTACCGCCGCGGCCGCATTATCGAGTATGC
>CAYQTY010000048.1:0-9788 GCA_964420535.1 uncultured Leptolinea sp.
CTATATCCCGAACCATGAAATCAGTGGGGAATATTCCATACGTTGTGTATCCCAATTTTTTGAACTGGTAAAACACTTCCCCATATCCTGACACGCAATAGTTTTCCCTGCCCGCAAAATACCCGGAGACAGAGAAAACACTGCCCATGGAATGCAGCGTATCCGCGTAAAGCGAATAAACATCCGGGTAAAGTTGAAATCCTTTCTCTTGCAAGAAATTCAACTGGTGCGAATTGTCAATTCCATACGACTGCATTGTTTCTTCTTGCGCGTACGCGTCATAGATCAACACATAAACATTGGGGGTTGTCTCAGGTGTTTTGCCGGCCAGTTCAGTTGGAAGCTGTGATTGGAGGGGTGACCGGTCCGCCTCGAATACCTTCATGATCCTCGATGATTCCTGGGTGATGAGGTTGGTTGAGAAGAAGCCGATCACAGGGATCAGTAAAACCCATTTGTTCTTCGCGCAGGAGAGGATGAGAATAACCAGGAAAGTACCCGCGATAAAGGTCAACTGGGTGTTCAGGGCGCCCCGCTCCCACCATCCATACGTGTGACTTAATAAGGGCATAAACGTCAACGTCGAAATGAAGGAAATCCCGATGGCGCGGAGGATTTTTACGTTTCCCAATGGTGAAAGTAATGCCGGAAGGATGAGGACAAAAAATCCGGATATCAAGATGAAAAAGAACAGTATGAAAATGGTTCCCCATAGATCAAGCCGGTTCAGGTTCAAAACGATATATTGTTCGATGGGTGTTATGGGGAACAGGAGCAGGATCAGGTCGGTCCACTGGAGCCGGATAAATTTACCGGGAATAAAAAAAATACCAGGTTTGATTGTGAAGAAAGAAATGCCCAGAAGGCCAACGATCAGATAAAGGATATAGGAGTTAAGGCTTGAAAAAAAGGCAACTGTCACCCCGTTCGGGAGGAAACGGGTTGAAAAATACACATAGAGAAGACTGCAAAGGAAAAAGAAACAGGATGGAATGATGAGGGAGGTGATAATAAAATCCGCATTCCATATTGTTTTAATTAAGGTTTCGAAGGAAAACGGTTCTTTACCCGGATGGCTTTTCATGTTGTACCCTCTTAAACGAAATCTTCCGTGGAACAGTAAAAATCCAAGCAGAATGATACTTGAGATTCGAGGATCGCGCGGTGACTGGTTTTTGTTGTAACATCCCCTGAGCTTATCACTCGTAGATGTGACTATTATTGATGATTTATAAGATTAATTATGATTTTTTATGTAAAAGCGAATACCGATAATCAGTGGGCCCGGATGGATTCAAACAAGCAATTAATATGAATTTTGTATTATTTTTAATTCAATCAATTTCTCAAGGTTTCAGATGGGATTGGGTAATAAATGATGCGGTCACCCCTAAATTAAAGGGGCAGGCAATCGACCGCATCCTACAAAAGATTTCTTTAAAGTGCGGGCATTCGCCCGCACTTGCAGGTGCATCTGGTGTTGGGTAATTAATTAATACGCTCGATCACTGATGTCGTATTCGGGTATCCAATTCGTACAACCAAAACTAAGGAATTGTTCTTCAACCGGTCCATTACTCGCAACGAAACCAAAATAACCCATTGACCATAAGGCTCCGGTGCGGACGATAATAATATTGTTAATCATATTATTGGGATTGAATTTACAGGGAGTCTCTTTTGAACATTTCGACATTAAATCGTCCCCACCCCCTAACCCTTCGGTGGAAGATAACGCAGGAGAAATATTTGCACACCAGACTTCATCATATCCTGTTTCTTTGGAAGGACTTTTCATCAGGTTGATGATTTTTACCTCTTCATTAGCTAGAGGCTTTAGAGAAAGATCTTTTTGTGCTTTGGTCAGTTCTTCTTTTATTGCTGCTTCTGCTTCAGGCGGTAAACCGGGTTTGTTGCTGCTAGAACTTCCACTGGTATTTCCGCAACTTGAAAGAAGCAAACCAAGAATTGTTATTAATACTAATAGAAAGTTATTCCTCATTTTTGCTTATCCTTTGTACGAAATTATTGATAACATATTATAGTTATCTTTACTCAACATTACACCATTAGTTTGTTGGATGAGCTCTCTTTCGAGCAGATCATATATTTCCCCGCTACCAATAATCAGTGGGCCCGGATGGATTCGAACCATCGACCAAGAGAATTTGAGTATATCTTCAACTGGGCTTATAGCTTGCGGTTATTATGAAGATCTTTTTCTTGGGACATAATTAATGACTCGAGAATATTGAAAACAAAAAATAAAATATCAATACAATTAAACCAATTCCCCCTAAAATGTAAGACATTTGTATTTCAAGTTTTGATAAACCACGTGAATCGGATAATAACACAACAAAAAATATTATTACACACCCGAATAGAAAAACCATAAATCCTCCCTGAAAATGCCTTTATTTAAAATAAAGCTTTTTCGTCAATACCTTTTGAATTAAGTGTGTTCCGTAAACTTTGCTTGATTTCGGTCATCTGTTTACTGATTGCTTCAATCTCATCGGCATATTGGAAAATATATTTCAATGCTTCACTAATTTCTTGATCAGATAATTCTCGTGTCTTCCCAGTGGCAACTTCTTGAAATGCAGAAAGAGATAATAACATTTTCGTTTGTTCAAGGATCTTTGCCTGGTATTCTGGTGCTTGTTTTCTGATAAGGAATACTAACTCCTGAATTTCCTGATTACCATATTCTTCCCCGTAGAAATACTCAATCGGTTTATTCAAAGCGTTTGAAATTTTGAATAAATCGGAAGCACTGATTTGAATTTTCCCCCGTTCCATATCAGAAACAGTTGCCGGGGTTTTATCTAAAACAAAAGCGATATCACTCTGGGTCATGCCTTTTTGTTTACGAGTTTCCCGTACTATTTTAGCGATCTCTTCGTTTTCCATGGTTCCACTCGGTAAATACTTGATTTTGTAATTATTATACGGTAAACACCCTTGCTTTAATTCGGTAAATAACATATAGTATTGTCAATAAATAACCGATGTACTCGGTACATTACCGAGTACATGCCCGGGCAGAACCAAAGCGATCAAAACCCTCACTGCAAAAAGAGCGGGGGGTAGCAGTAGTAGCCGGGTGGGTTGTGGGTAAGTGGGAAACGCCGGGTTTGCGTTTTCCACTTATCCAGCGATTGTGGGCAGGTGTGCTTTCCAGCTGTCCACATGAGCGAACATCCCACCCGGTGAGCTGGTCGAACACTTTCCCATCCAATGGGAAGCGCCCTCAGTACTGTAATACGAGGGCGCAATGTACAAAACAAAAATAAGGAAAAAGAAAAATGGAAAACTTTATTTATCTCGATACTCTTTACCTTTACGTCAAATACCCGAAAGTAGACGTTTTCAAGAAGTGGTATTCACTCGTTGAAGTTGCGGACTATCAAAAGCTCAAAGCTGGTATTCCGGCTGGAGATTTCGTTTTGAAAAATGGGGCAAGCCTGTATAAATTCAGTGTTTGCCAACATGATGCCAGAGTGTTTCTCACTGATAGGGTGGATGAATTGGTTGGTGAGAATAACGGTTCGGGTATCTGGGTTCAACTTGGCCCAAAGTTTCTGGTTCATCATGTCACCGATCTGCATACGGCAATTAATAATCTGCTGGATGATATCGGCGTCCAGGGGAATTATCCCATCTCGATTACCCGGCTTGATCTGGCAATGGATTTGACCGGTGTATCTATTCAAAGTCTGAATTTGAATGAGTTCCAGCATGGTTGGGTAGGCCGGTCAAAAGTCTCGGCGGTATTTTTCAATTCCAGAACCGGAGCGATGGAAACCATCAATGTTGGTTCTAGAAAATCTCCGATCTTTCTGCGCATTTATGACAAGGTTGCTCAATCAATAGTGGATGGCGATCTTGAATACTGGCGGGATATCTGGAAAGGATATCTCGGACCAGTAACACGGGTGGAGTGGGAAATCAAACCAAAAGCGGGAAACTTCAATCTCGATCTGAAAGAGTTTGATAAATTCGATGGTTTCTCTGTTCGTAGCCTGTTGGTTTATCTGCTGGAATGGGGGCGGTTGTGTATCCCTGACGAGGACGATAGTAATAATAGGCGCTGGAATGAAACGGATTTCTGGAAAGATGTTCGGAAACGGGCGGCTGAATGGTTGCTCAATGTGGATATTCCAGTCTCACGATATGGAAAAGAATTCCATGGAATCAGTGAAGCCTATGTCAAACAATTTGCCGGTAACCTGTCTGGTGCTTTAGCAAGATTTGGAACTGATGGAAAACCTAGCTGGATTAATCTACTGGACGGATTAGCAGACCATGGAATTCCACAAGAAAAGATCATTAAAAAAGCTGAACAGAAAGCCGCTGTTATTTCCAGAATGTAGAACTGAGTGAGGTTTCTGGGGGAGCGGCGCGTGAGCGAGGGGGCCCCCCAGAAACCCTCACAAAGGGCGAAATTATGAAAAATGATGATAACACTGTGATGTTGCTGAAAGGTCGGTTAGATGGAATCCAGAAGACTCGTCTGACCAAATTATTCGATATGCTCTACCTACCTTCTGAAATTGCGGAAGAAGTAGGCTTCAATAAACGCCAAATACAGCGGGTTTATATTCCGGCTGGTTGCCCGGTCGTGGAAGATAAAAAGGGTCATGTCTGGATCAATGGAAAAGAATTTCGGGAATGGATTCTCTCGGTTTATCAAAAGCAGGAATTGAAATTGAATGAAGCATTTTGCCTTACCTGTAAGCATTCATTTGTGATGAAAGAACCGGAAAGAAAACAAAATGGGAGACTGTTTTATTACCTTGCAATATGCCCGGACTGTGAGCGGAAAGTAGCAAGAATAATTACACGGGGTAAAGTACTGGAATGATAAATCGGGAAAACTGGTTACTGGTCAAAGAATATATGAAATACCGGGAAAAGGTTAGTCACCTTTCACCTGCTTCTATTCGGTTGGAAGAAACTTGGATAAAGCATCTTTTGGAATGGTTGGGGGAAACCCCTGTCTGGCAGGCTCCCTTTCCAGTACTGAAAACCATGAAAAGTATTCTTCCATCTATACCCGAAAAATTCTTTCTACCAGCTACCGGTTTTTCAATTGGACGGTCAAACATTATCCTCAGTATGAGAAATCCATCACGGTCAACTGGCTGGATACCCTGAAACCTGTTCGCATGGTCAATGATGATAAAGAACATGAATTTGTGACATTGGAAGAAATTCGGATTATGGCTAATTCTCCGGTAGAGACTCTCCGGGATAGACGTATTCGGGCGAGTGCAGTTTTCTGGTTTCTCTCAGGTATACGTATTGGTGCGTTTGTATCACTTCCGATAAAAGCGGTGAACCTGAAAAAGCGTGAAGTCTATCAATTTCCCAGTCTCGGGGTTCATACCAAATTCGGCAAAAAGGGGACAACACACTTATTGAACATTCCCGATCTTTTGCAGGTTGTAACCGATTGGGATACTGAAATCCGGGAACATCTGGGGGAAGAGTCCTTCTGGTTTGCTCCTCTTTCACCGGAAACCGGAACGTTTGACCCGAAAATCCAAAAAGCCGGGAATTGGCGATCTTCCCGGGCAAACAAAGATTTACATGATTGGTGCTCACGGATGGGGATACCGTACCACTCGCCTCATAAATTTCGGCATGGTCATGCGGTCTATGGAATTGAACAATCGCAAGATGTCGCTGATCTAAAAGCAATCAGTCAAAATCTTATGCACTCTAATTTGAGTATCACCGATGGGGTCTATGGAATGCTGTCGGTCGATGCGGTCGGGAAAAGAATATCAAATTTGGGGAAACATGTTCAATCCGGGGAATACGGGAAAGATGATCTCCGGAATGAATTATTAGAAATCTTAACAAAGCTATCGTGAATTTTTGGATTCACAAAAAGGCTAAAAAGTGGCGTTTGTGGGCCCGGATGGATTCGAACCATCGACCAAGAGGTTATGAGCCCCGCGCTCTGCCACTGAGCTACGGGCCCGTGATTACCGTTATTATAATTGACTTCCCCCCGTTCGTCACCTCTTAAGGCGAAAAATTACCAGATGCCCGGTATCAGGCGGTAACGGGTTTTCTGTGTGAAGTCTTTATACCCGGCGAGATTTTCCTGCAGGAAATGGTCTTCCAGCGCGGTGCGCCAGAAGAGCAGCCACACCAGGATCACGGCGGGGATCAATGCCCATACGGAATCGAGCAGGAAGGGGATGGCCAGGTAGGTGATCACTGTGCCGGCATACCCGGGGTGACGCACAAAGCGGTACGGCCCGCTCGATACCACACTGTGACCGCGGTCGGATTGCAGGCGTACCACACCGGAGAAGTAGCGGTTCTCGATCAATGCCCATGAACCCAGCGAGTACCCGGCGATAATGATTATTAGAGCGATAACCTTCACCGGCAGGTTGAAGGAGGGCGGCCAGGCGAAGAGCATGTCAAGCCCGGCAACGATCAGAATGAATATGCCGCCCAGCGCCACCAATGGCGAAAGGATCTTGTCCCACGGCTGAGTGTCTTCCTGTTTGCCATAGCTGGCGCGCTCTTTCATAATGTCCGGGTTGCGCTGTACGGCTAGCCGGCGGCTGACGGCGAAGCCCACCACACTGAGGATGCCGTACACCCAGGCTTCCCACCAGTCCCATTTCCAAGAAATGAGGATGGTGATGAACGGCATGATGAGGATGAATACCACCATCTTGACGATGGCATCGACCGGAAGCGTATTTTTCTTTGTATCCATGGATTCCCTCCTAATAATTGCGGTTTCTCTGCTTGAGCTTGCCTGAACACCCAATTAATCCGCTGCCTGAGCTTGCCTGCACCGCATGTGGTTTTTGGTATGCATGTGTCGAAGGCAGACTCCGGCGCAACCACGAGCAAACAGGTCATCTGTACTGCACAGCACGCTGTTTCCGGCGTGCTGTTGTCGAAGAAAGATTCTGGTGTGACCCGGTGTGCCTGATTAGCCTAAGGAAGGGTTCGACAGGCTCACCCATCGGATTACCCATCCGGCGGGCTATTATAGTACTGTTTATTTCTACCAGGGAAGATTTATTTCGCGGCGTTCGACAGCACTTCTTCGTATTTGGCCACGATGTTTTTCAGCGAGAACGTTTCTGCCATTTTCCGGCTGGCGTTACGAGCGGCGAGCAGTTCTTCGGGTTGGGTCAGCCAGCCGCGCAGTGCGCCGGCAAAACCTGCGGCGTCATCGGGTTCAAACAGGTACCCGTTGCGAGGCGCGTCCACCAGGTCCGGGTTGCCGCCGGCGCGGCTGAGCAGCAGCGCCAGCCCCATAGCCATGCCCTGCACGCCCACTACGGGCAGTCCTTCGGATAGTGACGGCAGGAAGAGGATGTCACTTTTGGCGAACCAATCCTTTACGCCGGTGGGCGTCAACCAGCCGGGGAAGGTGATACGCTCCTTAAGTCCCAGACGTTCGGCCAGCGCTTCCACTTCTGGTTTCAGGGCGCCGTCACCCGCCATCACGCAGGTCCACGGCAGGTCTTTGACCATCGCCAGGGCGTACAGCACTCCTGTAGGATTCTTCTGCTCTACAAACCGTCCGGCAAAGGCGATGCGCGGCGGCTCGTTGATATTAATTTCGCCCGGATCGTACTCACCGGTATCGGCGCCGTTGGGGATGACGATGGGCGTCACGCCCGGGTAAGCAGTCTCGGCCAGGCGCGCGGTGAAGCTGCTCACGGCGCACACGGCCGCCGCTCCGCGCCAGATGGGCGGGGTGAACGGATAGATCACCTTGAACCACTTGCCGGTCTTTTCCGGCACGCCGCCGGGTACGTCACCCAGATGAGCGGTGACCACATACGGCACGCCGGTCAGCCACTTCAGCACCAATCCCAGCACGCCGGCGGGTACGGCAAAATGCACGTGGATCACATCCGGCTTCCATGTGCGGATCAGTTTCAGGCAGAACGGCAGCCCGGCCAGCAGATACCCGGCCATGGCACCCAATCCCGCGCGGAAATCCTGTTTGCGGCCGGAGTTAAGGCGGTGGATGGTCACCCCGTTTTGTGTCTCTTCGCGGGGCAGGTTTCTGAATGCGGCCGTCACCAGGCGGACGTCATGTCCGCGCGCGGCAAGGCCGGCGCAAATATCCTGCGCCACCCGTCCGCCGCCCCCGCCAATGGGGGGATATTCATGGCAGAGTACCAGGACGCGCATTAATTGTCCCGGGTATGCAGGTTGGTTGACGTGCCGCCTTCAAAAGCGCGAACGGTATAGGTCGGTTTTGATTGCGATTCGTGGTAGGTACGCGCCAGCAGTTCTGCGATGAGGCCCAGCAGAATGGACTGGAAGCCGAGGATGAACAGCATCACCGTCAACAGCAACAACGGAGAACGCACCAGTGACTCATTGAAGGCCAGCTTGCGGAAGCCAATATACAACAGGGTGAGCACACTCATCCCAAGCAGCCCGAAACCGGAACCGCCAAACAGGTAGATGGGTTTGTTGGCGTAGCTGGTCAGGAATTTGACCGTGATGGTGCGTTCCAGACCGTAGTTGGCTTTGCCATGCAGCCGTGGGTGATGGTGCACTTCCATCTCGGCGATGCGCGCGCCCACCGAACTGGCATACACGGGGATGAAGCGGTGCATCTCGCCGTACAACCGGAAGCCGGTGATCACCTCGCGCTTGTAGGCTTTGAGGGTGCAGCCGTAATCGTGCAGCGGAACACCGGTCACCTTGCTTATCAAGCTGTTGGCCATATTGGAGGGCAGGGTGCGGGTAAGGTAGGTATCTTTACGGTCTTTGCGCCACCCGCTGACCACATCGTAGCCTTCGTCAATTTTGGCGATCATCGCTGGGATATCGCGCGGGTCATTCTGCATGTCAGCGTCGCACAGCACGATCAACTCGCCTTCGGAGTGGTCAATACCCGCGGCGATGGCGGCGGTTTGACCAAAGTTGCGGCGCAGAAGAACGCAGCGGTAGTGCTGCGGGTCGGTGGCTACATAGGCTTCGAGGATCTTCGCGCTTTCATCGCGGCTGCCGTCATCTACCAGAACGGCTTCCCAGTCGTAATGGTTGGTCTGCATGACCTCGTCGATCACTTTTTTCAATTCCGGCAGGTTTTCCTGCTCGTTGTACACGGGGACGATCAGAGAAATTTTCATTTGATCCGTTTGAAGGTGTGAATTCTGGAGTTATCCCGGCAGGTGGCGATGTAATCCGTAAGGGGAAGTTCTTCAAACTTCGCCGGGTCAATTACCGTATTGTATCCCTGTTTGTAGCCATAATCGACGATCAGCAGGAAATCCGCCTCGTCCATCCATTGTTTTGATAGTTCCTCATTCCAGAAACCGTAGCGGTAAAGCTCATCTGAGTTGCCGCCCTTGCGGAAAGAGTAGCCGTCATTCAGTTGCGCGCCATAGATCTTGATACCCGGCACGTAGAGCAGCGGCGCGGGTGACAGGCCGCCCTCCCAGAAAATCTGTGACCCAGGCGGAATGTAGGATGCCAGTAGCTTGCCGGCTGCCTCAGTGGTGGCGATCACGTCACCGCCGCAATCCGGTTCGGGGACGTTGCCGAATATCACCGTGGGGCTGAGGATCAGGCCGAGCGCGAAGAACGTCAACAGGGTGAAGGCGCCCCACGATACCGCGGGGAAGCGTTTCTTTAGAAAGCGGAACAGGATGACGGCTGCGATCAGTAACAGCACGGCGGCCAGCAGGCCGGCAGCTGTGGGAATGATCTGGGAAAGCTGGTCGTACGTCAGCCCGAATTTATTGGACAGAGCGCGCCATATCTCGGTGGTC
>CAYQTY010000048.1:9798-12995 GCA_964420535.1 uncultured Leptolinea sp.
AATTGCAGGTTCTTGACGCGCGGGATGGCCAGCTTCATTAAGGTGTCATCCAGTTCCTGGTGGCCGCCGAAACCTAATCCGGCGCCGGTGATCAGGATGACCGGTACAACCAGACCGGCGTGCCAGCGCGAGGTTTTCACCTTGAAGAGCGGCGCGGCGACGGCCGCGAGGGCCACACCCAGCACACTGAAGAAGTTGAGGTACAGGCCGAAGCAGAAGACGCAGTAATCCTTCCACAGGGCAGCCCAGGCATGCGCGGCGGTCATCAGCGCGACGGTGACAATGAGGAACATCACCGTGCGGAAGCTGGAGGTCTTGCGCCAGCCGGCCTGGTCAGGCCAGAGCAGGAGAAGCACAACCAGCCCGAAAAGCATGGCGAAATGGTAGCGTACCCCCTGCCAGAAGGAATACAGACGGGAGGTCAGGCTGATGGTCGGATCCCAGATGGCCTGCCCGGCGGGGAGCTGCGGGAACAGCCCCTGCATCTCATTGGGCAGCCATGGCATCCAAATGTTGGTGACGATCTCCGGCCAGTAGATGGCATGGACAACCGCCAGCAGGAAAAGGCCGGGGATGGAGGCAAGCAAGGCTTTCTTCCATCCGTGCTCGAAGGCGACATATATAAGGTACAGCCCGAAGACGGGCAGCATGTTCTCGCGGGTCATCACCGCGGCGGCAAAGATGAAACTGGCAGCCAGCAGGTGCCAAAGTTTACGGTCACGACCCACGCCCACGGCTACGGCGCCCATCAGAAGCGCGGCGACCGGCCCTTCGGAGAGCGCCTGGGTGTACATGCGTACTAAACCCGGATTGACAGCCACCACCCCCACGGCAGCCGCGGCCCACCAGGGGCCGGATTCGCGGCGTACGAAATGCCAGAGCGCGTAAAGCGTCAGCAGCCCGAGGAAGATGGCGAAAAGACGGCCGGTCAACAGGCCGGGGCCGAATAGCGCCTGAGCCGTCCCGGGGATCAGGAAGGCGAAGGGCATCTTGTTCGTCCACACTCCGTACGGTTCAAAGGGGCGGATCACCCCGGTGACGAACAGGAAGCCCTTATAAAGGTAGTTGCCCTCATCCAGCGTGGACGGCAGTTGGCGCATATACACCAATGCCTGCCCGAGAAAGAGCAGCAAGCCGGCAGTCAACGCGGCGTATGGGGTAAAACGGTTTTGACGGAGTTTGGTGATCAATAGAAGGCTATTTTATCATCACCTGTTTGAATGCCTGGATGAAACCGGCTTCACCGGAACCGGCAGCCTCACCGGAGATACAGGGACGTTCATGCGGATACGCCCGGCGTATAATCAATTTTATTTTTGCGTCTGAAATACAAGAAAAAGGTAAATCGTGAACAATGCATTCTTTTTTCTCGCTGCCATTACCTTCCTTCTGATCCATGAGATGGATGCCGTCCGCCGCAAAGAGTGGCTGGTCTTCCCCGGGCTTTCGCGATTGTCAGATGACACCGGCTACCTGGTATTCACAGCCGCACACATCCCGCTGGTTTTCCTCGTGTTATCCGGATTATTAAGTGGTGTGATATTACAACCGGCCATTCGCGTCACGCTGGATGTTTTCTGCCTGGCGCATGTCGTTTTGCATGTGCTGTGTCAACGCCTGCCTGAAAACGGATTTCGCTCACGGTTTTCGTGGCTTATTATTCTGGGTACCGGATTGGTTGGTCTGATTGATCTGATGATCTTATTTTTCTAAAGGAAAAGACAATGTTGAAATTCATCGCGCCATTAATTCTTGTTGAGGATATTACCCGGTCACGCGCATTTTATGAGCAGGTTTTGGGGCAGACGGTTAAATTTGATTTTGGAGAGGATGTGCAATTCGAAGGTGATTTCTCTATTCACCTGCGGACACATTACCAATCCCTGCTGGGCGGCGCGGATGCGTACCCGGTCACCCGGAGGGCTAATTGGGGGGAGTTTTATTTTGAGACCGACGAGATCGAAGCCGTGGAACAGCGGCTGCAGGCGTCGGGTATGGAATTCATCCACCCGGTGCGCGAACAACCCTGGGGCGAGAGGGTATTACGGGTATACGATCCGGATGGCCACATCCTTGAGATCGGTGAATCATTGGATTCGGCCGCCCGGCGGTTTCACTGTGATGGCAACACGATCGAATGGATCATGGAAAAAATCGGCATGCCCCGCGATTTTGTGGAAAAAGCCATTCGAGCATAAGACAAAAGAGCGCGCCCAATCGGGGCACGCTCTTCGTTATTTCAAATTTCTTGAACCGGAGGTCAACCGTTCCAGAATATCCTTCACCGCGTTGACAGCCCTGTTAACGTCATCAGGTGAAGTCTGCCAGTTGCACACCGACACCCGCATACAGCGCTTGCCCTGCCAGGTGGTGCCGCCGAAAAAGGCTTCCCCTGTCTGCTGGATCTCATCGATGACCCTGTCCGTCCACCGGTCGTGATCGGCTTCAATGGCGCCGGGAGAGGGGTTAAGGTAGCGCACCAGCCCCTGATTGATCCGCGGTTCGCTGACCAGCTCCGCGCCCGGTAGTTCGCCAATACGCATGACCAGATCGTGCGCGTAGCCGCAGGTACGTTCCACCAGATCGGCCAGGCCGTCACGCCCCAATTGCCGGATGGCGGCATACGTGGCCACACCGCGCGCCCGCCGTGACCATTCCGGGTTCCAGTCCAACGGGTCGCGGGCTTCCTTGGTATAAACCATGTAACTCGCCTGATATGCCATAGCCGCGAAATGTGCTTCAGGATGGGCGATGATGGCGTACCCGCAGTCGTATGGTACGTTCAACCACTTATGTCCGTCGGTCACCCACGAGTCGGCCTGTTCGAATCCTTTGACCAGATGCCGGTATTTCCGGCTGGCGGCCACCCATAGGCCGAAAGCGCCGTCAACATGCACCCAGGCGCCAAAGCGGCGGGCGAGGGGAATGAGTTCGTCGAACGGGTCAAACGCCCCGATGTTCAGGTCGCCTGCCTGCAATAGTACGATGACCGGCTGGCCGGTGTGATCTTTCAACGCTTTTTCCAACGTTTCAGCCGTCAGATGTCCCTGCGCGTTCAGCGGCAGGTCGACCACACTGTTGCGGCCCAGTCCCAGCAGCCGCACGGCCCGGTCAATGGAACCATGGCGGTGGCTGCCGGTCAGGATGCGGATTCTCGGCGCGCCTGAGAGGCCGTCCGCTTCCACATCATAACCATG
>CAYQTY010000048.1:13005-15455 GCA_964420535.1 uncultured Leptolinea sp.
CGCGCCAGCAAATGATGGCGCGCGGCCGCCAGGCAGGTGACGTGCGCCATCTGGCTGCCGGTCACGAAGCCGATGCTGGCTTCCGCAGGAAGCATCAACAGTTCTTTGATCCACCTGCCGGCGATCTCTTCCATCACCGCCACAGCCGGCCCGCTGGCATAAATGGAAGCGTTCTGGTCCCAGGTGGAGGTCAACCAATCGGCAGCCAACGCAGCCGGCAGGCTGCCACCCCTTACCCAGCCGAAGAATCGCCCGCCGGCGCTGCCGGTTATGGCGCCTCGCGAATCGGTCACCAGATCATTCAGGATTGTTTCGGAGTCGGTGCCGGCGCCGGTCAACGGATGATCCAATCGGGCGAACAGGTCAGCGTAATTGACGGGGGTTGTTACCGGACTTGTAGCCAGCGATTCAAGGTGTTCGAGAGAATGTTCCAGGGTCTTTTGCAATAAAGACCAGTATTTTGATTTACCTGTCATAACTTCCTTTTCGCTTCAGATGTATTGAATTGTCCGTATTGTAAATCGTTAATCACGGGTTTACTGTCCGGTAAATGACGTCAAACCAGGAGGCTGGACGAGATATGAAATTCCTTCAGTTTTTAGAGTAGAAAAGGTTCTACATTCTATAGTCAGGATTTGCGCCGCAATTCATATTAAAAATGTAAACAAAAAAGTGCTGAATATCTGGAGGTTACCATTGGGTAAATTGATCTATACCACGAATGTGTCATTGGATGGGTATATTGAAGACGAACACGGGGCATTTGACTGGTCGGAACCGGAGGAGGAACTTCACAATTTTTTCAAATCGATGGAAGAACATACTCCTTTATCCCTCTACGGCCGTAAGTTGTATGAAACGATGGCAGTATGGGAATCAGACGAATGGCTGAGAGACCTCCCGGCATACATACAGGAATTCGGACGGGTTTGGCAGAAGGCTGAAAAGATCGTTTACAGCCGCACACTGCCCTCCGTCATCACTACAAAAACAACCCTCCGAAAGGAGTTTGATCCGGTTGAAGTCCAAAAGTTGAAGAATGATACCACTGGTGATATCGGCATCGGCGGCGCGGAATTGGCTGGCGCTGCCATCGAACATGGGTTGGTGGATGAAGTCAATTTGTTTATTCATCCGGTGGTTGTAGGCGGCGGCAAGCCGGCTTTCACGCGGGGTTTGAATATCCATCTTACGCTAGAAGAGACACTCAAGTTCAAGGGTGGTATTGTTATGCTGAGGTACTCGGTAGGGTAACGCCGGTTTTTAATTATTGGATTTCACATACAGGTGCAACAAACCGTCTTCGCTAAGGGCTGAGTAACCTGATGGAATGGCAAATCCCTGTGAAATGAGAGAGGAGTCAACCAGAAGATAATCTACCGTTGGGTATTCTTCCATGTTGACAGTCAACACGTCAGACGGAACGATCAGCGTTACCCGGCGGGAATAGTTTTTACCGAACAACGGAGAGATCGGGTATTTTCCGGTGCCGATCAACCCGATACTGTCATCTGCGGGGACAAGTTCTTCGGCGGCTAAATAGGAGGGTTCAAGAAGCGGTTGTTCGCGTTTGACAAACGTCATTTGCTTCATGGTGCGGGTACGTCCGGGTTCTTTGATCATATCAAATACGGATTTGCTGCCATCAGCGGTGATTGTCCAGGCCATGATCAGTATGGCAAAGGCAGCTATAAGCCGGATGAAGTATTTGTTTATGGTTTTATGATTCTCATCGCAGAACCAGAAGTCCGCCAGTCCAACCAGCGGCAGAAACATGGCAAAAGACAATACCGAATACCGGTATATGGCGTTAGTGTATTTACGGATCACAAAGATGATCACCAGGTAAACAATCCCACTGATAACAAGCGCCAGTGAGAATGGATTTCTCTGGTGCTTCTGCTTTTTCAGCACGGCGAGAATTCCGGTGAATGAGAGGATCGAAACCAACGGCCCGACTGTCCCGACGCCGAAAGGCAACACGGATCCCCGGTAATCGATCACAGCCGTCAGTTGCGGGACGACTTCAGCCAGAACCGGAGTAATCTTGTCATCAAAGAACTCACTGAACAACGTGTTCATTGCAAAACTGATGAAATTCCTAAAACCCATCACCAGTTGCCCGGTAACGGAGACTTCTTTCAATCCAGTGTATGTTTGTGCCACTTCATCCGGTCCGAATGGCCGGCCAAAAGCCAGTGCATTCTGGATGTAAAAATAAGAACCCAGCAGAAGTGTAAACAGGAACGTCCAACCGATGAGAATCATCGTGTTCCTCGCGCGGTTGATGGGGAACTTTACGAATAGGAACAAGAAAATAACTGCCATCCCCGGGAAAGCGAAGATCACGGTTTGTTTGGTGCCTACACCGATCGCGTAAGCCAGGGCTGCGAGAATCAATAAACCGGTGTGGTTCTCCTGCCAACCCAGGCAAAGTAAATACACACTGC
>CAYQTY010000049.1:0-8318 GCA_964420535.1 uncultured Leptolinea sp.
TAAAGTGTGTGAAATGTATGGCTTTTGGGGATTAAAAAAGTTTATGGGAAAAGAATATGACGGTGTATTCAGGACCTCATTTTTGATTGATAAAGACGGAATGATCAAAAAGGTTTACGAAAACGTCAAACCCGCGGAACACAGCAAAGATGTAATAAGCGATGTCGGTTAAGTAAGCAACAGAGGCTGGACACAATACCAGCCTCTGTTGCTTTTTTTGTTACTGGCAATTAATCGAGAAGTTTAAGGGACGCTCGATTATGTTTTTCTATCAACGTTCCTGTATCAATGGTAAGCATTTTTCCGTCCTTAATGATCATGCGGCCATGAACAAAACTGATGTCCACATTTTGAGGAGCGCAGAATACAAGGGCAGCCACTGGATCGTGCAGTGAGCCGGCATACGCCAGCTTATCCAGTTTGAATGCGATTAAATCCGCGCATTTTCCCGGTTCGAGCGATCCAATATCCTTTCGACCCAGAACAGAGGCTCCGCCGCGGGTGGCCAGTTCCAGCGCTTGCCGGCCGGTCATAAGCGGCGGAACCTTGTCGGCAGATAGTGAGAACCCTTCCAGCCCTGATCGCAGACGGGAAAGCAACATTGACTGCCGGGCTTCTGCCAGTAAGTGGGATCCATCGTTGCTGGCGGACCCATCGACTCCGAGTCCAACTTTGATACTCGCAGCCATGAGCTCGCGTATTGGGGCAATTCCGCTGGCAAGGCGCATATTGGATGAAGGGCAGTGTGCAACTCCGCAGCCTTCATGCGCGTAGACACTAATTTCATCTTTGTTCACATAGATTGAATGCGCGAACCAAACATCCTCGCCAACCCAATCGACTGATTGCATATATCCAACAGGTCGATGTCCAAATTTTTGAAGGCAAAATTCCTGCTCGTCTTCCGTTTCGGCGAGATGGGTATGTAGGTGAACCCTATAATGCCGGGCCATTTTCGCGCTCTCACGCATCAAATCTCCGGTAACGCTGAAAGGCGAGCAAGGAGCCAGCACGATTTGCAGCATAGATCCCGGATTGGGGTCGTGGTATGTTTCTATCAGCCGTTGGCTGTCTTTAAGGATGTTTTCCTCGGTATCCACTACACTATCAGGGGGTAATCCGCCCTTGCTTTCACCCAGACTCATGGACCCGCGGGACGCATGCAGCCGTATACCCACTTCCTTACCAGCAGCTATTTCATCATCCAGACGCGATCCGTTTGGAAATAGATATAAATGGTCGGAAGCCGTAGTACAACCGGAAAGAGCCAGCTCTACCATGGCTGTTTCAGCAGAGATAAATACATCCTCAGGGTTCATCCTCGCCCAAATCGGGTAGAGCGTTTTTAGCCAATTGAATAAATTGGCATCTTGCGCGGCAGGAACGGCACGTGTCAGGGTTTGATAAAAATGGTGATGAGTGTTAACCAGCCCGGGAAGAACTAAATAGCCAGAAAGGTCCAATATTTCATCGGCGGTTTCCGGTAGTTCATTGGACGGTCCGACTTTTTTAATAAAACCGTTTTCACTATACAGGCCGCCATTTTTTAATTCACGGCGGTCGTCGTCCATGGTAACGAGGATGTCAGCATTTTTGATCAACAGAGTGGACATTGAAAAAACCTATCCGTGGGCAAGCTTGCATGATTGCAGGGTATTCTTCAGGAGAATGGCGATAGTCATTGGGCCAACACCGCCCGGGACGGGGGTAATGGCGCCAGCCACTTCAACTGCCTCGTCAAATTTCACATCACCAACCAGACGGTAGCCTCGTTTCTTGGTCGCATCATCCACGTGATTAATACCAACATCAATAACAACCGCGCCCGGTTTGATCCAATCACCACGAACCATTTCCGGGCGGCCTACAGCAGTCACAAGTATATCTGCCTGACGGATTATTCCCGGCAGATCGGCAGAACGGGAGTGGCAGATCGTAACAGTGGCGTTCGCCCGAACTAAAAGCAGCGCTACTGGCATACCAACAATATTTGAACGACCAAGGACTACGGCATTTTTGCCTTCGATTTTGTCACAATTTTTTTCCAACATCACCATACAGCCAGCCGGTGTGCAGGGGACGAATAGCGGATCTCTGCCTTTTTGTGCCAACCGGCCCACATTTATGGGGTGGAAACCATCGACATCTTTTGATAGATCAATAAGGCTAAGGATGCGTTCTTCATCCAAACCTTTGGGTAGGGGTAATTGAACAAGTATCCCATTCACCTCCGGATCATCATTTAATTTCCTTACAAGATCCTCCACTTCTTTTTGAGTGGCTGTGGCCGGTAATTCATTACCGAAGGATCGGATTCCTACTTCATCACAGGCTTTGTGTTTTGACCTCACATAATCATGTGAAGCCGGGTCGTCGCCTACCAGCACGGTAGCCAGTCCAGGTTGCGGTTTTCCTGCCTGCAACCGTTCAGTCACCTCGCGGGCAACATCAGCGCGGATCTGTCGGGCCATTTCGGTTCCATCAATAATAGAAGCTGGCATTATTCCCTCCACACAATTATTTGGTAAATTCAATTAGAATTATACAGTCGGGGGAAAACCAATCAAAATGATCTTTTCCCTGAATACTAAATATTGTAGAAGGATGGAAGTCATATCATCCGGTATAATTTAGCTCTCGGAGGGTAAACATGAGCAAAATTTGCGTCATTGGAACCGGTTATGTGGGGCTGGTCACAGGCACCTGCTTTGCCGATCTGGGGAATAGCGTTACCTGTTTAGATGTTGACGAAACCCGCATTTCCAAGCTTCATAAAGGGATCATGCCCATTTATGAACCCGGTTTACAGGAAGTAGTTGAACAGAATGTAAAGGCTGGACGTCTGGTCTTCACCACTGACTACGAAAAAGCGGTAAAAGACGCTGAAATAGCGTTTATTGCCGTTGGAACTCCATCCGGCGTGGATGGAGAAGCTGATCTCCAATATGTACGTCAGGCAGCGGAATCCATAGCCGACCTTGTGGGTGAAAGAATTATTGTTGTGAATAAATCCACCGTCCCCGTGGGAACCGGAGATTGGGTGGCTGAAGTCATTCAGAAACGCCGAAACGGGAAACCATTGGACCTGAACGTTGTGTCCAATCCGGAATTCTTGCGTGAAGGATCAGCCATCAATGATTTCATGCAATCTGACCGTGTAGTTCTTGGTTCAGAGAATCGGGCTGCCGCTGAAAAAGTTGCAGAGTTGTATGCCCCGCTTCGCTGCCCGGTGTTGATCACTGATCTTCGTACCGCAGAAATGATCAAATACGCCTCCAATGCGTTCCTGGCTACCCGGATTTCTTTTATCAATGAGATCGCGAATGTGTGCGAAGAGCTCGGTGCTGATGTCAAAGTTGTTGCCCAGGGTATGGGTCTTGATAAACGCATCGGAAGCGCGTTCCTTGATGCCGGCCTCGGTTGGGGTGGTTCCTGCTTCCCCAAGGATGTTAAGGCACTGGCGCACATGGCGGTTCTGCATGGAACGCATCCGCAGCTATTGCAGGCTGTTATGGAGATCAACCGTAATCAGCGCCGCCGCATTGTGTATAAACTCCGCAAAGCGCTTGGGGGATTGAATGACACGACAATTGGTGTTCTGGGCATTTCATTCAAACCGAATACCGATGATATTCGTGAAGCCCCAGCTCTGGAAGTGATCCATTTGTTGGAGAATGAGGGAGCGCATATTAAAGCCTATGATCCACAGGCAATGGAAAACGCTGCCCATGTTTTACCAAAAGTAAAACTGTGTGAGAACCCGTACCAGGTGGCTGAAGGTGCTGATGCTCTGATCCTGATCACGGATTGGAATGAATTTAAACAGGTTGATTTCACCCGGATCAAATCCTTGATGAATAAAGCGGTCATTATGGATGGCCGCAATTTATGGGACGAGAAAACCTTGAAGAATATGGGTTTCCAGTATTTTGGCGTAGGAAGAGGAAGTAAACCAGCGGTATCCCAGGAATAAAACGAAAGGCATGTCAGCAAACTGACATGCCTTTTTTGTTTAAGAAAACCCCCGCCATGCCGATGTGCTGCGTAGTTTTGCACCTGCAAAAGCAGGTAGGATCCCGACCCAGAAGATCCGCCTTGGCCGAAGCCTATCGCGTCACTACTGTAAGAGTAGGATCCGTTTTTAAACTGTTGGCGCAAAACCGCGGTCGCAGCATCACGAACACGGCAGGGTAATTTTCTTATACCACAATCTAGAATTGATGTATAGTGGGTTTGAATTGCTTTCAAATTTGATAAAAACCTGGATTTTTTCATGCGAACATTTATTGCTATACCTCTCTCGGGCGAGATAAAGCTAAGATTGGCTGAAACCCAAAAGCAATTACGGAAAAGAATCAGCTATGGAATATCGTGGGTGGACCCGTCTCTTACCCATATAACAGTAAAGTTCCTCGGTGAAATTAACGAAAGATCATTACCTGATTTGACAGAAACGCTTCAGAAGATAGTAAGTAATACTAAAACATTCAAGATAGCCTGTGGTGGGTTGGGGTGTTTCCCGAACATCCGTCAACCACGGGTTTTATGGTTGGGTGTGAAACAGGACCCTCAACTTATTGACTTGCATAACAAGGTTGAAAGTTCTTTATCTGTTTTGGGATACCCGAATGAAGAAAAGAGATTTTCCCCGCATTTGACACTGGGGCGGGTGAAAGAGGAACTTACAGAAGCCGAATTATTAGTATTGAGTGATTATTTTAAAATTGAAAAAGAAAAACCGTTAATGGATTTGCCTGTTAATGAAGTAATTCTATTTAAGAGTCAACTATCAAGAACCGGACCCATCTACACTCAAATTTCTGTTTTTTGGCTTGATGAGGGACAAAAGTAAGGCATTCTGAGATATACTTCTATAAAATATAGAATTGAGGTGCAGTCTGAATACCGTAGAAACCGCAAAGAAACTGGTGAACGCTCTTGAAGAGAAAAAAGGGGAAAACATCGTCCTTCTGGATGTCACCGGAGTAGCGTCATTTACTGATTTTTTCATTTTTTGTAATGGTAGCAGTAATCGTATGCTTAACGCCCTGGCTGATAGCATTGACCGGGTTGCCAGAACAGAGTTCAGTATTCATTCACGAATTGAGGGGAACGCGGATGATGGCTGGGTATTAATGGATATGGGTGATATCGTCATCCATTTATTTGATCCGGAACGACGGAAGTATTACGGCTTGGAAGAATTGTGGAATAACGGCAAGGTCCTTGTTAAATTCCAATAAGAAAATACATTTTATTAATAGCTAGAAATTGCGGGTTGAAATGTCAGACATCTGACGTATAATTGATTTGATGGCACACTCATCGACACCAATTATTCCACAGATGATCAGGGCTCCCAGAGTAGAGTTGGAGAATTCGTTGCTCCAGCTCTTGAATTCATTAACACCAGGTGACAGATTACCTCCTGAACCGGACCTGGCACGTCAACTGGGAGTTAGCCGGGCAATGCTTCGAGAAGTTGTTACTGGTTTGGTTGAGAGGGGTATGTTGATCCGCCGGCAAGGTATTGGTACTTTTGTTGCCAGTCAGACTCCCTTCATCGAATATGGTCTGGAAGTTTTAGAAAGCCTGGATAGCCTGGCAAAGCGGACGGGTATTGAAACCGAAGTTCGTGATCTGAGTATCATCAACAAACTTTTAGACGCAGAATCAGCAAGTCGTTATTTTTCCATCGATGACGAAGTTAATGTGCTTGAGATTTCCCGGGAAATTGGTATAAAAGGAAAAATAGTCGCATATCTCATCGATATAATCCCAACCGAGGTACTGTCTGAATCTGAGGTCGAGAGCAGCATACACGGTTCCATTTATGATCTTCTGGCACAAAAAAAAGACATCCAATTAAGTTATTCCCGCACGGATATTATGGCTTTAAACGCGGATGAAGTTATGGCAAAAAAGCTGGAAGTACATAAGGGAACATCACTTATTAAGTTAACTGCCCAACTCTATACGACCGGTGAACAAATTGTCGATTACTCGTACAGCTATTTTGTTCCCGGAAAATTCCAATTTCATGTGATGAGACGGTTAGGCAGACCTGTGGAAAGCTAAAGCCGTATTACTAAATTATCAGATACTTGATGGAGGTAAAAATGCGTAGTTTTGCCGGTCGTGACATTCTTTCTTTGAAAGACTTTGAACGTAATGAATTCTTCCATGTGTTGGATGTGGCCAATGAATTGGAACCCATCGCACGATCCCGGAAGAATGTGGATATGCTGAAAGAGAAAACACTGGTAACAGCGTTTTACCAGCCGAGCACCCGCACCCGCCTGGCTCACGAAGCCGCTATGCACCGCCTGGGCGGCCATGTTACCGGTTTCTCCGATGCCAAAATGACCCGCGCTGGTGACTGGTACCAGGAATCGATCAAAGATACCGTTAAAATGTTGGAATTCTACGGCGATGTCATTGTTATGCGTCACTTCCAGCAGGGCGCCCCGATGGAAGCTGCCAAATGGGCTTCCGTGCCGATCATCAATGGTGGAGACGGTTGGGGCGAGCATCCCACCCAGATCCTGACCGACCTGTATACTGTGATGACCGAACTCGGTACTCTGGATGGCCTGACCTGGTTATGCGTTGGCGATATGCGTATGCGTACCATGCACTCCATCGGCTACGCGTTGACCCAGTTCGATTCAAAAGCCATCTTCGTGTCTCCTCCGGAAATGTCAATGAAACCTGAGTTCAAAGAAGAACTCAAACAATACAACCTCGATTTCACAGAAGCCGATCATGTTGGTGATGTGATCGATCAGGCTGACGTTATTCTGGTTGAACCTGTTGTTCAGCCCGATTACACCAAGAGCCGCCAGGAAGCCGGCGAACACGGCGAGACCCCCGCGAATTACAAGATCACCCGCGATCTGCTATTCAACAAAGCGAGGAGCAGCTCCATTCTGCTACACTCCCTCCCGCGTATGGACGAAATCCCCGCGGATGTGGATATCACCAAGCATTCCCGCTACTGGCAGGAAGCTTACAATGGCGTTGTAATGCGTATGGCTCTGCTTGCCCTTGTTATGGGCAAAATGGAGTAAACATAATTACTCTTACAGGATTGCCGCTGGATGGTTTCAGCGGCAATCCTTTTTACTTTCCTCCATGAAAAAACTTATCCTAAAAAAATGGGCGGATCCGCTATTACTTCTGGTAATAGCCTTTTTGGCGTATGGTCTCTTCATACCCCGACTGGGTTTGTTTGGGGATGACTGGCCGCATTTATGGGTGTTACATACGTATGGATTAGAGGGGTTGAATCAACTGGTTGCCTGGGACAGGCCTTTCTCAGCCTGGGTTTACTGGCCTATCGCTCCACTTGCCGGTGACCACGTCTGGGCCTACCATATATACCTTTTAATCCTTCGGTGGATCAGCGCGGTTTTATTTTATTTTCTATTGAATGAGATCCTGCCAGAAAGCAAACCATTACCATTTTGGGTATCTTCATTCTTCCTGTTATATCCCGGTTTCCGCCAGGAACCGCAGCCTTTGGAATTCATTCTACACTTCACAGCACTTGCGTTAATGTTGCTTTCGTTCTGGTGCATGATCAAGGCAAGTAAAAATGTTGCACTTCACTGGCCGTATCAAATTGTTGGTACAGTGGCGGCACTTTCCTTATTTTCTGTTGAATATTTCATCGGGTTGGAATTACTCCGCCCGGTGTTCTTATTGGTAATTGAACGATCAAATGGATCAAACTGGAAGCAGGCGATCAAACGAACTATTCGATTCTGGCTGCCTTACGTCATTGTTCTAGGTGGTTACTCGTTTTGGCGGGTATTCATTTTCAAGTTCCCTACCTATAAGCCTACATTCCTTGGCCAGATTGGTACAAATCCATTCGAAGCCATTATGGGATTGGGACAGGTTCTTGTGGAAGAGGTAAGGGCTACCATTCTGGGAGCATGGCGTCAGATCGTTTCGATCCCACTGGATAGCAACCCGGGTTGGGGATATCTACTACTGATCATAGGTTCCGGCTTGATGATCTACTTCTGGTTGAAAGCTGGCCGGTCAACCTCAGAAAGGACTTCTCCGTTCATCCCGTTCCTGATCGGAATAATTGCTGTTGCCTTTGCCGGAATACCTTTCTGGATAACCGGGATTCCGGTACAACTCGATTTCCCCTGGGACCGGTCAACATTACCCTTTATGCTCGGGGCAAGCCTGATCGTTAGTGGCGGGCTGCTTCTTTTCAAACCGGTTTTTCGAAATATTTTCGCTTCGGTGATCATCGCGTTGACTATTGGGATGCACTATCAAAGTACAATGCTATATCAGGT
>CAYQTY010000049.1:8363-11590 GCA_964420535.1 uncultured Leptolinea sp.
GGAATAAACTGTCACAATTTTTCTGGCAGCTTGCATGGCGGGCGCCTTCATTGAAACCCGGTACTATCGTTATTTCTGATGCCATCCCACTTTTCTATTATGGTGACAACAACCTGACACCGGTCTTGAACTGGACCTATTCCCCGGAACAGACGTCAACGGAACTCTCATACAATTTCTTCGATATGGGAGAGCGACTGGGAACAAATTTGCCCGAATTGGAGCCCGGTCTTCCTGTGGATCACGGGTATCGGTTTGTTACATTCAAATCGAACAGCAGTAACCTGTTACCTGTGTTTTACAAAGAGGGAAGCTGTTTGAAGGTTATTGACCAGAATAACGCGCGAATACCTTTCATTCCAAAACGGTTGAAGGAAGCCGCGGTGTTCTCAAAACCGGATGAGCGAATCACGAGAGAGGGAGAGGCGGTTCCTCCGGAGTTTATTCCTGAACCTGACCACGAATGGTGTTATTACTATCAAAAAGCAGAATTGGCCGCCCAATCTGATAATTGGACCTGTGTTATTGATCTGTATTCTGAGGTATTAAGAACGGGATATGAACCGTCTGACAGCAATGAATGGATGCCTTTTATAAAAGCATTTACGGAGACCGGAGATTTTGTTAACGCGATAGCGACATCAAAACGAAGCCTGGAGCAGGAAGACGCGAAACCGGCTGTGTGTGGTGTCTGGTCTGATGTTTTAACTAAAAAACCAACAGACGACCAAATTGTGAAAGCTATTCAAAGTCTCGGGTGTGAGTAACCATATGGCGCGAGAAATTCTACCTAAGACACACACTGGGAAGATTGACCTGGCAGCCAACATGACCATCCTGTTGACAGTCCTGTTGACGTTTGGCGTCACGATCAACCAACTGGGGCTGTATGGATCGCAATGGAAATCGGTTCTATCACCGGATGGTTTTACGGGAACTTACGGGATTTCAGGTTGGATACTATCGGGTTTGGTAGAGATAGCCGGCAAGAACGTACTGATTTACCATATTTTGAACGCGATACTTCTTTATCTCACCGGTTCAGTTATCTATCAATTCTTAAAAATTTTGGGTTGGGACCGGGATTACTCACTTGCGGTTTCTTTGTTGTTTCTTGTCTTTCCCGGTTTCGGGCAGCCCGCTGCCGCTTTTGACCTGACAGTGATTTTGCTGGGTTTGCTTTTTGGAGTTATCTCACTCTGGTTTTACAAAAATGGCTCAAATACAACCGGTATTGGTAGACAAATCAATTTCATAATCGGATTTTTTCTTGCCATACTGGCAATAATTCTTACTCCCTCAACCGCGATTTTCGTAGGAATAGCCGGATTTGTTTTCTTTATATGCTACTTGCGCCGGAGTTTTGCACGAAAGAGTACATCAATTTTTATGGGTTTAGCCCATTTATTTCTATCAGTTTTGATACCTGTAAGTTTACTGGCGTGGAAACTTGATTTTTCCAGAAATACTCTATTGGGAGCGTTGAAGAATTGGGTTGGGGCATATCTTCTTAGCTGGAGGAAGATCATCGCCTTTCCAGAAGGCGGATTGAATTTACTTTTGTATTTAGGTACACTGGCAGCTGTGATTTGTGGGCTTGCTTTTCTCTTCAAACTCATGGAAAAAGGAAGTGCTACCCGACTTTATCTGGAGAAGAATGATGTTCAAGTTGCGGCATGGTCTGCGCTGGCCGGATTATTCTTTCTGGCGGTGTTAGGAGTTTTTTACCAACCCAATGGCACTGATTTCCCCAATGACCTGAATGTGATCATTGCCGGATTGTTCGTATCTTATTTCATTGTTTCGGTGATCCGGGTTCTTTTCCAGAAGGAGTATCAATTAGTACTATTGGTATTAGTGATCGGGTTATCGGGTGGAGCCAGATACCAGGTCAACGCACGATTTACCGATGAAACCAATCGGATAGAGAATTTTCTCTCCCAAATTCAGGTAAGGGGAGATTCGTTCAAATTGGGAACCAGCCTGTTTGTGGAGCAACTACCGTTTGAATTGACCTCGCGGGGGGCTGTAGAGGTACTTGTACGAGACCGGATGCAGGTTTCCCAGAGTGAGCAAAATTCAATACAACTTATTCCAGCGGAAAACCCTGAGGTTCGGGAGTTCTTGTCTAACAGTGACCAGAATTTGCTTGAACTGCGTGTAGGCGCAGAGAACGTAATTGTGGAAAAGAATAACCTGGTGGCATTGTGGATGCCTGAAGGCAATTGCCTTGAAATCATTGAAACGGGTGGGGCATACAACGAATTGCCTCAGGGGCTTGCTCTGGCATCACAGTATTCCAATCCAAATAACATCATTGTTAAGAATATGTCAGATGTCTTACAACTTGACAAATTTCGTACTACAATAGAACCAGATACATGTTTTGAAACACAATTGATCCAACGGTTCGCGGCGAATTATGAATGGGACAATGTGATCGACACGTATTCCAAATTGCCTGAGACTGCAGGACAGCATTTTGATTTTTATTTGATCAAACCCGTTCTGGTGGCTATGATGGAAAAAGGTAATCTGGATGACGCGTTGAAAATCTCCCAGGAATATACTCACGACCCGGAACTAAAAAAATCAATTTGCGGCATTTGGTCAGAAATCATTTCCCTGAATAGAACAAACAAGGAGGTGGTTGGTTCAGCCAGACAGGCTTTTGAAAAAACAGGTTGTCAATAAGTGATCTAACGCAGTTTCAGTGCGTAAAAACAATTATCGAAAGGGATAAATATCATGCAGACATACTTACATGGACGTGATTTGATCGGTGACCTGGATTTTAGCAAAGAAGAAGTTGAAACTGTTATGGATGTGGCGTTTGACTTGAAACGGAAACGCGCATTGAATGAACCCTTCCCGCTGTTGCGCGACAAAGTACTGGCAATGCTGTTCTTCTTTAGCAGCACCCGCACCCGCGGATCCTTTGAAGCCGGTATGGCCCATCTTGGCGGGCACGCTGCATTCATTGAGTCAAAATCAACGCAGATCGCTCATGGCGATACCCCGAAAGAAATAGGCGAGATCTTTGGCCGTTATTTTGATGGTATTGCCATCCGCCACGTTGACTGGGGTGTAGGTAATAAGTATCTGAACGATGTCGCAAAATATTCCCGCGTTCCTGTTTTGAACATGCAGGATGAGATCTACCATCCCTTCCAATGCCTGGCAGACCTCATGACGATCATGGAGAAGAAGGGGAAGGATCTGCGCGG
>CAYQTY010000049.1:11600-15434 GCA_964420535.1 uncultured Leptolinea sp.
AAGGCCGCGATCTGCGCAAGAAGAAGATGGTTGTTTCATGGGCGTACGCTGCTTCTTACCAGAAACCAATGTCTGTACCCCAGAGCCTGATCCTTCAGATGCCCCGCTTCGGTCTGGATGTGACCCTGGCGTACCCGCCGGAATTCAAGTTGATGCCTGACATTATGGCACAGGCAGAAGAGCAGGCCAAACGTTTCAATACTAAATTTGAGATCGTGGATGACATGGAAAAAGCTTTCAAGGACGCGGATATTGTTTACGCCAAATCCTGGGGCGCCATGGAAACCACTACGGATGCCGAAGAAGGCGCCCGGATCATCAAGAAGTACGAATCATGGATCACAGACGAACGCAAGATGAAATTAGCGAAACCGGATGCCATTTACATGCACCCGTTGCCGGCTGACCGCAACGTTGAAGTGACAGACGCGGTGATCGATGGAATGAACTCAGTTGTCTATGATGAAGCAGAAAACCGAATGCATGCCCAGGAAGCCGTCATGGCTTTAACCATGGGTTAAATTAGAAAAAGGACCCGAAAAGAATGGAAAAAAAAGGTGTTGCTGTTGTCGCTGTAGGTGGTAACTCTTTGATCAAGGATGAAGCCCACAAGACAATTCCGGACCAGTATCATGCCGGGATGGAATCGATGAAGCACATCGTGGATATGATCGAACAGGGGTGGGAAGTGGTCGTAACTCACGGAAACGGACCTCAGGTTGGATTCATTCTTCGCCGGTCTGAACTTTCCCGCCATGAACTCCATGATGTATCGTTGGATTTTTGCGGTGCAGATTCACAGGGATCCATTGGATACATGTTTGCGATGTCTTTGCACAATGAGTTCATTGCCCGCGGCTTGAATAAACAGGTGGCGGCTGTTGTCACACAAACAGTCGTTGACCGCAATGACAAAGCCTTCCAGAATCCTTCCAAACCAATCGGAAGTTTTATGGATGAAACCATGGCGAAAGAGCGTCAGCAGAAAGAAGGCTGGTCGGTGGTGGAAGACGCTGGCCGCGGGTGGCGCCGTGTGGTGGCTTCCCCGATCCCGCAGAAAATTGTGGAAGCTGAAGCTATTAACGCTCTGATCAAAGCCGGTTTTACAGTGGTCGGCGTTGGCGGCGGAGGTATTCCCGTGGTTGAGGATGAAAAGGGAAACCTGGTCGGTGTGGAAGCCGTGATTGATAAAGATTTTGGTTCAGCACTTCTGGCGAATATGATCAATGCTGATCTGTTTGTCATTTCAACGGCGGTTGAAAAAGTAGCTATCAACTACAACAAGCCAGACCAAAAGTGGCTGGACAAAATGTCAGCCGCGGAAGCCCGAAAGTACATTGAAGAAGGGCATTTCGCTAAGGGCAGCATGCTCCCAAAAATCCAGGCAATCTTAAAATTCCTGGATGCGGGCGGTAAGAAAGCCCTCATAACAAATCCGGAGAATATCGGCCGTGCACTAAACGGCGAGACCGGGACATGGATCGTTCCGTAGTATCATAAGCCCCTGACAGGTATGCCTGTCAGGGGCTTATCTTTTGGTTACGGATTTTCTTATGACATTTCCCAGTGTTTCAGTTTGTTTCCCGGCATATAACGAAGAAAAAACTGTTGGTAGAGTACTTGAACACGCGTATGATCTTTTGAAAGGTTGGAAACTGGATTTTGAAATGATCATTTGTGATGATGCTTCAAAAGATAACACGGCAAAAATCATCGATGATTTTTCAATCTCAAAACCGGAGGTCAGAGTTATTCATCACCTGGCAAACAAGGGAATTCGCGATACTTTTGAAGAATTGAATCACGAAGCAAAAAGAGATTTCATTTTTCTAAATTCGACCGATGGCCAATGGAAAACAGAAAGCTTGATTGAAATGCTCCCAATGACACAAGATTTTGACGTAATCATCGCCAGCCGGAAAAAGAAACCTTACGGGCCGGGGAGATTGGTAATTTCGGCGATCTTTAATCTGATTCCACGCCTATTTTTTAAAGTCAACACATTTGACGCCGGAGCTGTAAAACTACTTCGCAGGGAGATCGTTACCCAATTTCCACTGATTTCGACCACTCCTTTTTCAGAAGCAGAGAGGTTGATTAAAGCCAGTAAAGCCGGATACAAAATTTCGGAATATCCGGTAGAAGTCGAATTTCGAAAAACGGGAAAATCAACAGCGGTGAAATGGAGTGTCTTGCGATACACGCTGATGGACGTGATCAAAGTATGGTGGAGCGTTCAGATCAAAAAAGATTACCCCAAAGTGGCATAATGGAGGTCGCGAAATAAGATAAAATTAAATATCATCCTTCGGGGGGTGTAGAGGATTTTTCGTCGGTTTTACTGCAATCGGATACGTCGTCTTTCTACCTGGCAAAACGAGAAAACAACCAAAATGGTTGAATCATTATTTAGGTAAGGAGAAGAAATGACAGTTCCCACATCAGAAGCTTACCATCATAAACGAAAAGCCTTACACGAAGTGACCCGTGATTTAACAGCAGTTGCCATGGGTTTTCTTCCCGCAGATCTTATTATTAAGAACGGCAGATTAATTAATGTAAATACTGCCCAGGTTCAACCGGGCGTCGATGTAGCAGTCAAACACGGTTTTATTGCCCTGGTCGGAAATGCGGATCACGTTTTAACCGATGAGAAAACAAAGATCATCGAGGCCAATGACCGTTATCTGTCCCCGGGTTTTATTGACAGTCATATGCATGTTGAATCTACAATGGTTGATATTCGTAGTTTCGCAGCTGGAATTTTGCCTCATGGCACAACAACGATTTGTCCGGATAATCATGAAATTACGAATGTTTTCGGGCTGAGAGCCGTTGAATTATTCCATAAAGCGGCAGAAGGACTTCCACTGAAAGTCTACCTGGCGATGCCGGTTTGTGTTCCATCGATTCCCGGGTTTGAAGACGCCGGCGCGACCATAACGGCAGAGGAAGTTGCCAAAGCGTATGATGAAAACTGGGCGCAGCTTCAGGGCGAACAGATGAATTTCCCCGGTGTTATTTATGGAGATCCCGGTACACATGCCATTACAGCCGCCTCATTGAAGGCGGGTGTAATTTTAACGGGGCACTATGCGTCACTTGAGTTGAATAAAGGTTTAAATGCCTTTATTGCATCAGGAATGAATGCATGCCATGAATCGACTACGGCAGAAACGACATTACGCCGCGCACAACTTGGTATGTATCCCCAGCAGCGGTATGGTACTGCCTGGTTGGACATGCCAAACACAATTAAGGCGATAACAGAAAATCCGGGTATTGATACACGCTTTTTCTCCATGGTGACAGACGACGTCACACCGGCTACGGTGGCTTATGAGGGCCACTTGGTTCGCGTGGTACGTGAAGCCATTCGTCAAGGCGTGAACCCTGTTACCGCGATTCAGATGGTGACGATCAATACGGCCCAACTCCTGGAAAAAGCGCGCTACATTGGCACCATTTCACCGGGACGCGCTGCCGATATTTTGATACTAAGTGATCTTGTTAATGTCACAATTGACGAAGTCTACTCAGATGGAGTCCTGGTGGCAAAAGACGGAAAGATGGCTGTCAACTTTGCCCATTATGACTATCCGGATTGGGCATTGAAGTCTGTTCATCTGAATAAATTATCCGCCAGTGACTTTGCCATACCAGCAAATGAATCTAAAAATGTTAGAGTCATGCGGGTATATCCCGGAATGGTGCATACCACAGAAGAACATGTGGAATTGATATCCGTAAACGGCGGATTGCAGTCTGATTCTTCAAGGGATATTGCCAAAATTGCCATTTTCTACCGCCACGAAGAAAAAGACGGCTTAACCG
>CAYQTY010000050.1:0-271 GCA_964420535.1 uncultured Leptolinea sp.
GATTGCATTGATCAGGGCCACGGCTTCAATTATCCCGTAATCCCCGGCTAAAATCTCATTTACCGCACTTTCGGCAAAGGCTTTCTGTTCTGCCTTAGTGCTTGGAAGTTGTTGTAATTTCTGTAAGGTGTTCATCGTGTGTAGTTTTTGAATTTAATAAAAAGTGATCTGGTATTCTTCGCTTCAAGTAAAACATCGTTTTTGAATGCAAAGGCTTTTCCGCTTCCGGGGTAAACTTCAACCAGCCACCCTGCATCACGCATTACTTTGA
>CAYQTY010000050.1:281-15383 GCA_964420535.1 uncultured Leptolinea sp.
AAGAACTGCATTCCTAATTGCCTGCGGGGTAGGGTTTTCCGAAAAAAGATATTTCCTTAAAGACTCATAATTGGCTTTAACTGTACTTTCTTTGGAAAGCTTAAATGTAACTTTGCAAATAATATATTTCTGCCAATAATCTTTTCTCTCAAAAATACTTTCCCTATATCCAAAGTCACACTTTTCTTTATCGAATGTTACAAATTTACCATTCTCAACACTGTAGGCTTCTAAACTAAAAAATGTTTCTTTTAATTCTTCTCTTGCGCTCGTTGGCACTTTTGCCCATACCTTTCGCATTTCGTCTGTGCTTTTACAGGCTTGCATTTCTTTAATGATTCCGGTTAAATCAACCTTCTTTGCGCTTGCCTGGTTGCCGTCGTCATCTTCGTCAATGTTCAGGTTCAGGATTGCCCCTAATGCGTACCTTCTTTGATACGTGATTGCAGAACCCAAACCTTGCGGGTCGTTCCTCTGGGGTGTCATCTTGTAACTGTAGCGTGGGTCCTCGCCGAGAACGCTGTTGGCTACCGCGGTGCCGAATAATGGAACTTTCTTTAGAAGTCCGCTGGCCACTTCTTTGCCCAGGTCCTGGGCTACAGATCCCACAACATCAGGCTGGCTGCGGAATTCGCGTTGACACGACTCGCAATAAAACACGGCGTACGGTCCAATGCCGTCATTTCGCACATCATAGCGGGGCATACGTGAAAAATTTGCCATAGAACTTCTCCTTGCCTTAATGATTTCAGTTAATTAGACGGTACATTATTTCCGTTCTGAATAAAATACGCGGTAATGCCCGTCATATTGTTTCGACTTCGGGTAGAAAAGTATGGATATCTTTTCTTTCTTGCCGTCAACGGTCTTGATAAATCCACCCACATACATCGAGTTGCCGCCGGAGAGAGTCACCCAATCACCGCCGTCTGCCGTAATCGTCCACCCTTTCTCCAGAAGGTACTCCTTGAAATAAGGGAAGATATCCGACCACTTCGTCTCATCGGGCAGACCGACAAGCTGCCATTCGTACGGTTTGGGGATGGCCTGGTTTCTCGCCAGACCGTCCATATTTTGTTTCCATTCGTCATCGGCCACGTCCGAATCGATGTAAAAGTTGCTTTCAGGGTAGGCGGGAACAAAACGGGCGTTAATTTCCGGTTCCGGAACCTCAGAAGGTTCTTCGGTGGGGACAGCTGTAGGTTCATCCGTGGGTTCTGCCGTAGGCTCTTCGGTTGGGGTGGATGTAGGTTCGGGGATGGGTGTCTCTGTACTCTCCGCAGTAGCCGAAGCGGCGATTTCAGTTGGTTCCACTATAGGCGGAATAGCAGTTGCGGTTGTGGCCGCGGTTGGGGCGGCTGAACAGGCTGTCATAACAAGAAGTAATGCGAGGCAAATAATCAGGTTCTTGATGGTTTTCATTGTTCCGGATCGTTCCTCTTCAAGCGCGTTGTGTGTGTTGACAGGTCTATTCTCGTATGGATTGGATTTCAACGCAAGTCGTTCTTTTTCTTTCCGGGGGATCTCAGGGTGATTGACTATTTCCTCAGGCTTGCTATAGTGAATTTGTACCTGATGTTTTCATTGATACGGCATCACAGTCAGGTTTGACTGGAGGTGTAGTATGAAAAACCGATGGGATGGCACTGACCTGTTTGAGATGATGATTTACAACGAAGAAAAGGTTGCCACACTGTACCGGCACCTGGCCGGCAACGCAAAGTTGGGCGGAAAATTCCTTGAATTTCTCGCGAAAGACGAGGACCGCCATCATGAGATGTACAAATTGCTGTTGAGCAAATTCCAGAAGAATTCAGAGCAGATCATTGAAGTATCGGAAGAGCAGGAACAATACCTGAAACTACTGATCGAACGGAACATGTTGAAGGATACCGTCCAATTGATGGATGAAGCAGAGCGGGTCACCACCAAGGATGATCTCTTTGATCTGGCAGAGCGCATTGAACGCGATTCCGTCCTCTTTGTGGAGGAGATCATGAATCTTTACCCGAGGTTGACGGTGGAACTCCGGACTGTGCTCAACGAAGAAAAGGACCATCTGCGCCAGGTAATGGCACAGCGCATGGAAAGTCAACTGGTTACGCTCAGGCTATAAAAACATTCCCGGGGCTACCCCAATCACTAATTACTGAATAGCCGGGGCTGGTCTAATTATGGTCACAATAGGATTTTGGCAGGGGATAGTATGGAATATGTATTTATTGGGAAGGCACAAGGTTGGGTCAGGACCTAGCCTTGTTGGTCATTAATCCTCAGGAGTCTCAACCACCATTTTGTTTGATTCTAAATCAAAATAGAGGCGTCCACTTTCACTGGTTGTTTGATGATTAATAACGAGGCGGTTGTTTTCATCAAATCCTTCAAGATAGATATTTTCATGAAAACCTTCATAAACCTGGTTTACTTTGTTATCCGAAAGCGAATAATTAAATACCCGCTCAATAGACAATTCTTCATTATCAGGATCGATTGAACAGGCTATGAAGGCTAACATCTTACTATCGTTTGACCAGCAAAGATTTCCGATCCCAAATGCATTAACGGGAAGATTAATTTCTTCACCAGATTTCATATCCAATATTACAGGTGAATCTGGCGGAGAGTACTTTGTATAAGCCAGATACCTTGCTTCAGGTGAAAACGTAAAAATGAGCATGCGTGGTATTTCTCGATTGACGGGAAAAATCGCTGACACATCACCGGAATCAACAGTTAAGCGGAATAATCCTACAGAGTTTGAACCATAAGAACAAATGCCTCCGCCGTCCAGCAATCTGTTTGTAGTGAAATACAAGTATTTATCATCTGCTGTCCATTTGGCTCGAAAAAGTCCCGCACCCTCCATAGGTTCGATTTTTAAATCAGGATTATCAGAATAAGGATTATATTCAATAAATCGGGATGTTCCATTTCGATTTACTACTATCAGCCCTGGTGTAGATCCTTCAGTACATTGCAAGGCTACCCAATTGCCGGAGGGGGAAAACAATGGTTCATAATACCCGGTAGCATAACAATCAATTTTAAAATCACTGATATTCGGCTTGGGTGTAGGGGTGACATCAGGGGTAGTATCTATCACGGGAGTGGAGGTCATTGTTGACGATGCCAGCGCGATTTCCTGCTGCCGGGAGTATTTGTCTTTTGGCATCACAAGTAAGGTTGTGGAAATGATCAGGAATAACGGGAGAAGAACCAACTTTTTCATATATCACCATATAGAATTGTGGTTTTTTCTGGGGATCTTTCCATTTTTAGAAAAGGGAGAAAGATGGAGAATGAAAACTTATGCTGGATTACCGGGAATGGCATGACAAAGATGGTTGGGTCATGACCCAACCAAAACTTCTAATGAACCCCCAACTCCCTCAACTGCCTGACGGCATCCTCGCGGCCCTTGAACCATACCGTGTGCATCCCCACGGCCTGCGCGCCTTCGATGTTCTTCATGAAATCATCCACAAACACGGCTTCCTGCGGCTCGACTCCCAGCCGGTCCAGAACCAGCCGGTAGATGCGCGGATCTGGTTTGCGCAGGCGCACTTCCCATGAGAAGATGGTTTCGTCAAACGCATCAAGGAAGGTGAAACCGCGCACCGGCGCGTCAATGCGGGTACCTTCCCAGGCATTGCTCAGCAGGCCGGTCTTGTAGCGCGGACGCAGTCCGCGGATATACGCTTCCAGCCCTTTATCCACGGCGTCGCCATTCCAATAGGCGCGCTGGAACTCGTCCAGCTCGCTTTCGGGGAACTTCAACAGGCGGGCGATATTCTTCCAGTGCTCTTCACGGGTAAACTCACCCAGTTCGGCGCGCACCGATTCGGGTGATTGGAACACGATGTTTTCCAGTTCCTGGCAGGTAAGGCCGAACTTCGCGGCCAGTTTGGTGCGCGATGACAGGTCTTCGGTGCGCAGGATCACGCCCCCCATATCAAAAATAACAGCCCGGATCTCAGGTTTGATGTTTTCCATGCTGGAATTGTATCAAACCTGGCACCGGGCTGTGCTTACTCCAACAAGATCAATCCTCCGGGCAGACGCCCTTCCATTCGCTGCGCAGAATGCCCATCAGGATAATGTCATAACGCTGGCCGTCACGAGCCAGGAACTCCGGTTCCACGCCTTCGCGCGTAAACCCGGCTTTTTCGTACGAACGCACGGCGCGCGGGTTATAGTCAAACACCGAGAGAGACAGGCGGTGCAGGTTCAACTGGCAAAAGGCATAGCGCAGCATCACCCTCATGGCATCGGTGCCGTACCCTTTGCCCCAGTTATCGCGATCGCCGATACCGATGCCCACCCACGCGTCCCGTGAAACCCAATCGATGGCGCTCAGGCCTACAAAGCCGATGGGCTTTTCCGGTTCGCCCTTGCGGAAAAAGATGAATTCCAGAAATTCATCCAGGTGTTTTTCCATCCACTCTTTGGTCATTTTCTTTGGCCAGGGGATCACCGGGTCGGCATCCAGCAGGCGGGCATATTGGCTGTCTTTTGACCAGGCGTTCAGGTACTCGAAATCCCGTTCAGGATCCACTGGCCGCAGGGTGACCAGATCGCCTTCCAATAGATTAGTCGTCATGTTTTCCTGCTTTCAAAGCCCGCCAGGCAGGCTGGAGCATGCTGAAATTGAAAGAGGCATGGTAGCGGCCATTGTGGAACACCACTTCGCGCCGGCGGGCGGTAAGCAGCATACCGGCTTCTTCTGCCGCTTCAACCGTCAACGGGCAGAACTGCGGCACCTTGATGGTCACCAGGTGCATATTCAATTCGTCAAACATATAGCCGAGGGCCAGCCTGAAGGCTTCGGCGCCCCAGTTTTGCAGGTCAGTCGGGTCGCCGAAACCGATACGGAATTGCAGCGCGTGGTTGGTCCACGCCACCCAGGGAATGGCGAACACACCGGCCAGGCGGTTATCGGTATTGGCTTTGATCCCCATATAAAATTCCCCACGGTGCTCGTCGGAATCTTTCAGGTGGGTTTCATAGTGCTTTTTCATTTCACCGGGCGTCCAACCGCGGTGTTTGTCATATTCCATTAAGAGGCGATAGCAGGGGTCATTCGTCCAGGCAGCTTCGACCGCGGAATCTATATCCGGGTCGTATTCCGCCAGGTGCACCCGTTTCCCCGATAGTAATTCATCTTCAAACATATTTCCTCGCTCAGTGAAAACCAGTCCGGTAAACACAGCCCGGGAGAAAAACAAATCACCGCGGGCGAAAGATTGCACCCGCGGTGTAGAAATATTTCAGGTATAAACAGGCGCAATCAGTCGGCAGAGATCATCCCGTACACGGGGATGACAGAATGGGTTTCTCCTTTTAGTCTGCTCATATGTCTGTACTCCTGTCTCATCAGAATAACTTATCTGATTCTAATGCAGTGAAACAGGATTCGTCAAGAAGAGGCAAGGCTGGTTATAATTCTGAATTATGGATTTCCTCCCCCTACAAACGAAAAATCTGCTCGGATTGCAGCTTTCCTCCAAACAGGTGGAAATGTTTGAACTTTATGAGCAAGAGCTGCTCGAGTGGAATGAAAAATTTAACCTGACAGCCATCCGCAAACCGGAAGAGATCCGCAGCAAGCATTTTCTCGATTCGTTGACGGTACTGCAGGGTTTCCATACCCCGAAGTTCTGGAAGATGATCGATATCGGCACCGGCGCGGGCTTCCCCGGCCTGCCATTAAAAATCGCGTTCCCCCACCTTCGGCTCACCCTGGTGGAATCAGTGGGCAAGAAGGCGGAATTCTGCCGCCATATGGTGGAAGTTCTGAAACTGGAAAAAGTGGAAATACTGCAGGCCCGCGCGGAAGATCTGGGACAGATGCCTGCCCACCGTGAAGCCTATGATATGGCTGTCGCCCGTGCCGTTGCCGCCCTGCCTGTGCTGGCAGAGTACCTGCTGCCGCTGGTCAAAGTGGGCGGACGGATGATCGCGCAGAAGGGCGAATCCGCCCCGGCAGAGGTGCATGCCGCCGAGCATGCTGTTAAGGTACTGGGCGGACGGGTACACCAACTAACACCGGTGGTCTTACCGGGTGTGGCGGATGAACGCTTTCTGGTGTTGATTGACAAGGTCGCGGCCACCCCGGGCAAATACCCTCGGCGGGCCGGGCAGCCGGCTAAACTCCCGCTGTAGGCGCGGCTTCCACTTCAACGCAGCCGCCGGTCACCCGCCAGACGGCGCATTCCGCCATAAACGTGTCGGAAAACTGGTGAAGGTCGGTGGTGGTCAATATTCCCTGATCGCATTCTTCCAGAGTCTCCTGCAAGTCTGCCCGGCGGTGCAGGTCAAGCTCAGCCAGGGTTTCATCAAGCAGCAAAACGGGCCAATCGCCGGTTTGTGCCTTCATCCAGTTGACCTCGGCTAATTTCAAAGAGAGCATAGCCGTGCGCACCTGTCCGCGCGAACCAAAATCCCCCAGGTCAAGGTTATTGCACAGGAAGTGCAAGTCGTCACGGTGCGGGCCGCAGACGGTGACCCCGCGTGCCATCTCTTCACGCCGCGCCAGTTGAAGTGACTGCCGGAACGCGTCGCGTACTTTTTCTTTGGTCAGCTCCGGTGACGGTTCAAGGTCGATCGCCGGTTGGTAGTGGATGGTAAATTTTTCCAGACCGTTGGTCAACCGCCGGTGAAGGCGTTCGGCATGGCTCTCCAACTGGCTGACGGCCCGTGCCCGGGCAAGGATCATGGCAGATCCGGTTTCCACCAGGCGGTCGTCCCAGAAGGTCAACTGATCCGGCGACCCGTGCTGTTCCGCCAGCATTTTCAACAGGGCATTGCGCCGGGTGATCACTTTGGAGTACTCACTTAACGCCTTCGCGTATCCAGGAACAGCCTGGCACAGTGCCATATTGAGGAACCTGCGGCGGTCTTCAGGGCTGCCTTCAATAATACGGGTCATCTGCGGCAGGAAGATGACGGCTGAGAACTGCCCCACACCCTCGGCGGCGGATTTTTTCACCCCGTCCAGCAGAATTTCTTTGCGGGTGCGTGTTCCTGTTGGAAGAACCGGTTCCTGTATAACCCGAACTTCGAGGCGGTGATTCGCGCCGCCGCGTTCATAGTCTGCCACAATACGGGCCACAGCCAACGGCTCGTCAACCGCGGAGAAATTGATCATCTGCCGGTCGGTTCCGGCTTGAAACGAGGCAAACGTGGCCAGGTAGTATACGGCTTCGAGCAAACTGGTTTTCCCTTGCGCGTTATCCCCCACCAGAACAAGAATCCGCCCGTCAAGATCCATCTCAAGGCGGGCGAATGCGCGGAAATTGGTGAGCGACAGGCGGTTCAGGCGCATGGACTAATCAGCCGGGTAGTCTTCCCCTTCTTTGGGTTTCCAGACCTCGGTGGCACGGTCGGTGTAGACAACGCCATCCAGATGGTCCATCTCATGCTGGAAGATGCGCGCCAACCAGCCCTGGGCTTTGATCTTGACCGGCTTGCCCTTGCGGTTCAAGCCTTTGACGGTGATGCCATAATACCGGTCAACGGTCCCCACGAGCCCTGGGACAGACAGACATGCTTCTACCCCTTCAATCACCTGTTCGGATGTGGCGACAACTTCAGGATTGGCCACCACGTACAACTGTTTGGGGGCTTCTTCGTTTTCCTCATCATCCGCATACTCGATGACGATCAGGCGCTGGGATACGCCGATCTGTGGTGCTGCCAGACCGACGCCCGGCGCGTCGCGCATGGTCTCGATCATATCGTCCACCAGGGTTTGAAAGTCTTTATCGAATAATTCAACCTTGTGGGCTTTCCGCCGTAATACAGGTTCCGGCAGGTAAACAATCTTTCGTAATGCCATTCCTTACATCTCCACAAAACGTGTATAAACCAAAAATTTCCGGCCTCATCCCCGTTCTGGAGGAATGAGGCCGGTCTTATTTTATCAGGCTGGAACCTCTGCTTTGGTTTTTGCCGACCTGGCTTTCTCCTGTTTGGTGAAAACCAGTTTGTCACCTTCTTTGTCAATATCCACGGTGACCACGTCGCCTTCGGTGTACTGTCCCGAAAGCAGACTTATGGACAGCGGGCTTTCGATATATTTTTGCAGGGCGCGGCGCAAAGGCCGGGCGCCAAAGGCCGGGTCAAAGCCCAGGTTGGAGACCCATTCACGGGCTTCAGGTGTCAGGATGACATCCAATCCGTGCTCCTGCAGGCGGGTGCTGACTTCTTTCATCTGCAGGTCAACGATCTGACCCATCTGTTCAACGCTCAATGGCGAGAACATGATCACTTCGTCGATGCGGTTGATGAATTCCGGCCGGAAGGTGGATTTCAACGCCTTTTCGACCTTGTCGTGCGCTTCGCGTTCCTCGTCGGTTTCGCCCATCAGGAAGCCCAGCGAGCCGTTACGGCGCACATATTCGGTGCCCAGGTTGCTGGTCATGATGAGGACTGTGTTGCGGAAGTCTACCAACCGTCCCTGACCATCCGTCAGGCGTCCGTCATCAAGAATCTGCAGCAATGCATTCCAGACTTCGGGGTGAGCTTTCTCAATTTCATCGAACAAAATGACGCGGTACGGGCGGCGGCGTACGGCTTCAGTCAACTGGCCGCCTTCTTCATAACCCACATAACCCGGAGGGGCGCCGAACAGGCGGGAAGCGGTATGCTGTTCACGGTATTCGCTCATATCCAGGCGTACGAGCGCTTCTTCGTCATCAAACATGAATTCCGCCAGGGCTTTGGCCAGTTCGGTCTTGCCTACGCCGGAGGGCCCGATGAAGATGAACGAGCCGATTGGGCGGCGGGGGTCTTTGAGTCCGCTGCGGGCGCGGCGGATGGCATCGGCCACCGCGTGGATAGCTTCTTCCTGCCCGATGACACGCTCATGCAGGCGTTCTTCCATTTTCAGCAGGCGGGTCTGTTCAGTCTCCATCATCTGGCTGACCGGGATACCCGTCCACTGCCCGACGACCTCGGCGATGTCATTGACATCGACAACCTCGTCAAGCTTGTGCTCTTCTTCCCACTTATCGCGCAATTCATTAAATTCAGTTTCCATGCGCAGGCGATCGGCTTTCTTGCGGGCGGCGCGTTCGTAATCTCGTTCCACACCGGCCTGTTCTTCTTCCGCTCGCATGCGGTCAATCTCACTCTTGCGGTCCTTCAGGTCCTGCGGCATCGAGAAGAGCGCCACGCGCAATTTGGCGGCGGCTTCATCGATCAAGTCGATGGCCTTGTCCGGCAGGTGACGGTCTGTCACGTAGCGGTCAGAAAGGCGGGCGGCAGACACCAGGGCTTCGTCAGAGAAGTGGACTTTGTGGTGCGCTTCGTAGCGGTCGCGCAGACCGCGCAGCATGGAAATGGTATCGTCTACCGAAGGTTCGTCAACAAAAACCGGGGCAAACCGGCGTTCGAGTGCCGTGTCTTTTTCTATATATTTATGGAACTCATCCAGGGTGGTGGCGCCCACACACTGCAATTCACCGCGTGCGAGGGCCGGTTTGAGCATATTGCTGGCGTCCATGGCGCCCTGTGCCGCGCCCGCGCCCACCACAGTGTGCAGTTCGTCAATGAACAGGATGATCTCCCCTTCAGAGCGCTGAACATCTTCAATGGCAGCCTTGAGGCGTTCTTCAAATTCACCTCGGAAACGTGATCCGGCGATCATGGCACCCAGATCGAGAGACACGACCTTCTTGCCCATCAGAATCTCCGGCACGTCATTGGAGGCGATCTTTTGTGCCAGTCCCTCGACGATGGCTGTCTTGCCTACTCCGGCTTCTCCGATGAGTACCGGGTTGTTCTTGGTGCGGCGCGAAAGGATCTGCATCACGCGCAGGATCTCTTTATCGCGCCCGATGACGGGATCCAACTTGCCCTCGCGGGCCTGGGTCGTAAGGTCGCGGGAGTATTTTTCCAGAGTGCGGAAACGGGTTTCCGACTGCGGGTCTGTCACCCGCTGACCGCCGCGCTGCTGAATGATGGCATCGTACACACGGTCACGGGTGAGGCCGGCGCCTTCCAGCAGGCGGGCGGCCGGGGTGTTGCGTTCGCTGAGGATCGCCAGGAACATGTGCTCCGTGGAGATGTATTCGTCTTTCAGGCGGCTGGCTTCTTCATTCGCCAGGTCCATGATCCGTTTCACCCGCGGGGTGATGAAGATCTGGCCGGCGCCGCCGCCAAAGATGCTTGCCTTGGGACTTGTCCGCAGGATGTAGTCCAGCCTTTCGGACAATGTAGCCGGATCAACTTTCAACGCTTCCAACAGCTGGGTCACCATACCCTGCGGTTGCTCGATCAGGGCAAGTAATATATGTTCGGTATCGATCTGGTTATGCCCGTATCGCTGAATGATCTCGGCCGCTCGCTGAGCCGCTTCCTGAGCGCGCTCGGTAAATCGGTCAAATCGCATCATAGAGTCCGTCCTTGCCGGGGTGATTCTCCCCGGTTGAATGATTATAGCATTATCAACATAAGAGCTTTTTCAGCGTTGTATAAGAAATAGATCAACATTTTCGGTACAATAGAATACTATGGCAGTAGTGATGGAAAAGAACACGCATCTTCGTCCGTTGGATCCCCGAAAGGACCTGAACGGAGTTGCTGACCTCATTGATATTTGTTTTGACTTTTACATGGACGAGGATGGACGCGAGTACGTTCGCCAGATCCGCCGGGTAGCCAAAGCGCAGAATTCCCTGCTGGGTATCAGCCAGAATCTGGGCAGCGGGGGTGTTCCCATGCAGGGGTTTGTCTGGGAGGTTGACGGCAAACTGGTGGGAAACCTGACCATCATCCCCTTCATGCGTGAGAGCGGTTGGCAGTATCTGATCGCGAATGTTGCTACGAATCCATCGTACCGCCGTCAGGGAATTGCCCGCAAGATGACGGAAGCCGCGCTGGAATGGATTCATGAGCACGGGGGTAAGAACGCCTGGCTCCAGGTGCGTGAAGATAATCGCGGCGCGTACGATCTATATGCCAGCCTGGGATTTCACGAAATCGCCCGACGCACCACGTACAGGGCGTTGCCGCGCAATTACAAAAGCCTGCCCGCGGGCAGCAGTATTTACCTTACCCGCCGCCGGTCATCCGACTGGCCGAGCCAGAAAGCCTGGCTGCAAACGATCTATCCGCCCAATATTGCCTGGCACCTGCCATTCCGGTTGAGCAGTTTTCAACCTGGTTTCTGGAACAGTCTGATGCAGTTTGTAAATGACGAAACGGTCTACCAGTGGGCTGCCCGGCGGGGTGACCGCCTGCTCGGGGTGGCCAGCCTGGAAACCAACCGGGGGACAACCGACAGCCTGTGGTTGGCGTTTCCGCCCAACCTGGAGGAAGACGCGCTTTTTTCGCTGTTGACCCACGCACGGCTGGAAGGCCCGGGCAACCGCACGATCACTGTCAACTTTCCGGCGGGGGTGGCAGAGCGCTGCTTTCAATCTGCCGGTTATGAGAAGCACATGACCCTGATCTGGATGAACCAGCCCACAGGGCAGAAACCGGTGTTGGGGAAGACCGGGTTGTACGTGTAAGAGTTCCCCCGTCATGCTGAGCGACAGCGAAGCATCCCGTACGGTCACAAGTGAACTTCGGGCAGCCAGCTTAGGTTGGGTCATGACCCAACCTACAAAAACATACACCGCGCTGCACTTTGTGCCGTGCTGGTGACCTATACAAACAAGATCGCGCCAGAACCTGCCTTCGACATCTGCATACCGGAAGGCGGCATGCGGTGCGGGCATGCTCAGGCAGCGGAATGATCCTATAGGTGAGAATGTCGCACCCATATTTTCACGGTCGCGCCAGAATTTGCCTTCGACACCTGCATACCGGAAGGCGGCATGTGGTGCGGGCATGCTCAGGCAGCGGAATGGTCCGATGGGTGAGCTTGTCGAACCCAGCGGATCAAAAATGCCCGGGTCCTTTCGGTTACCCGGGCATCTGTTGTTGTTTCTGATTTATTCCGGCGGTAGCTCAAACCGCAAAATGCGGTTGTTGACACCGTCACTGACCCACACACTGCCATCTGGAGCCACAGCCACGCCTGAGACCAGACCGAAGCCGTCAAGATCGCTGGAGTAGTCACCCCAACCCATGACCAGCTTGCCTTCCTGGTCAAATTTCAACACACGGTATCCTTCGGGATCGGCTACCAGCAACCGGCCGCCTGGAGCCGCGGCAATGTACGGTTTGTTGTCCAGACTCTGCCCGATCCACGCGGTCACTTCCCATGCGCGAAGCAGCGAGAAGTTGCCGCCCGTAGCGTCTGGCGCGAAGATCTGTATGCGGGAATTCCAGGTGTCCGCTACGTAGACCAGACCCTCCTGATCGACTGTGATTCCCACCGGTTCGTCAAACTGGCCAGGTTCCGTGCCGGTGGTGCCGAACTGGGTGACAAATTCACCTTCGGGCGTGAAGACTACCACGCGTTTATTGCCGGTGTCCGTCACATACACGTTGCCTTTTTTATCCACAGCCAGTCCGCGCGGTCCCCAGAAGCCTTCGGGTTTTTCGGCCTGTCCGAAATATCCCCACATCTTGAGGAATTTGCCGTCAGCCGTGAATTTCTGAATACGATGGTTCCAGGTATCGGCCACAAACACCGACCCGTCGGTTCCGACGGCAACTGACCAGGGCTCGTTGAAAGAACCGCCGGGAGCACCGCCGTCTTTTGTCGCGTCTCCGGTAACCCCCCAGGTTTGCAGAGGTTTCCCGTCTGTAGTTATATGTACGATGCGGTTGTTGCCTGAATCGGCGACATAAACTGACCCGTCTGCGGCGACCGCCAGGTTGCGCGGTTTGTTGAATTGCCCCTCACCGTTGCCGGTGGATCCGATGGAGAAAACGGGGGACAATTGTGTAAGTTTGGACAGGTACGGGTCAACCGCGGCCGGGGCAGCAGGAGCCGGAGCGGCTCCATAATTCCACAGGTCTGACGCGATATCCCGACGGATGTACATCCGCAGTTTGGCGGAAGGCTGCCAGGTTTCGAGAGTTAAAGTCTGGTTATTGGTCACTTTCGCGTAGGCGTCATAGTCATGGTTCAGCCAGATATCAAAGATCGCCGCGCGCATCTCCGGGCTGGAAATGGCGAATTTCAGGCGCGGCCAATCCAGATTGAAGTAATCCTGGTTGGGCCACCACAGGCGCATATAGTCAAAATGAACGTAGTCATTCTTCAGGATGGTATCTACTTTGGAAAAATTCGCGTCACCGGCGATGACAACAGCGGAATCGGTGAGTTCACGGGTGGGCTTATCGGTATACCAGCGGTGATTGGGGTAATCACGGAAATACCACCAGTAGGGATACAGGCCGTCATTGTCATATGAAACGACAATATTCTTGCCGCCGGTGGTGCGGCGGGAGATCTCTTCCACCTGTTCAAGAATATCTTTAGGCCCGCGGGCCGCGTGGGCATAAACCAGGTATTCTTTGGCATTGTCATAGTTAATGTAATTGGCCATGATGGTGGTGCGGATGGTCAGAATGCTTATCAGCACAAAGAATCCGGCCGTGAATAGGCGCAGGAGTTCGTTTCCGGTGAGATTCCAGAGAAGGCGTAAGATGCCGAAAAGTGACCCGGCGGCCATCAACACGGCGAAAATGAAGTTGCTCGTGGCTTCCAGATTTTCGAGGTTACTTCCGTTAAAGGGTGTGTTCGGGCCTAGAATGGCGCCAAGGGCGCCGGCAAATGCCATGAGGAAGACCGGTATCAGTGCAAGGGCGATCAACCCTGAGCGGCTGGCTACGCGTTTCCAATCGGTGGAATCGACCAGGTAACCCAAACCCCAACCGGCAGAAAGCAGAAGGGGGAGGGCGATGTGAACCGTCAGCCAGGGCATTTTTTCCCCGGCTACACTGTAAGCCGCCAGGCTTGCCAGACCCCAGAAGAGGATCAATGCCAGAGTGGGAACGGGCCGGATGGCTTCTTCATCATGTTCAACTTCCGCGTCATCCATCCAGTCTGGAGTCTCAGATTCGTGTGACACCACCACGGCGGACTGGTCCGCGGGTGACGCTGAAGCCCAGGCAACCAGCCGTTTATGCCGTATGCCAAAGTATGCGGCAAGGATGGTCCCGAGCGCGGCAAGGTATTCGTAAATTGGGACCTGGATCAGCGCGTAGAAGTACCAGGGTTGACTTCCGCGCTGCACACCCTGCTGCGCCAGCCAGTACCCTAAGCCGCCAACGATACCGGTGAAGAAACCACGTCCGTTGGTGAAAAAGGTGGTGTATAGAACCACATAAACCACATAAAAAAGGGCTGCGTTCTTCAGCCAGGTCATGCCTTTCCACCAGTAACCGATGGTGATGGAAATAGCCAGGAACACAACGATCGATATACCCGTGCGTATCATGCCGGGGCTTGTGTAATCCAACGGATCCCATCCAATCAACTTGATGGGGAAAGCCACCAGTTGAGGCAGAATGAGCGTCATGATCAAAACGATCAAATCAAACGACCGTAGTTTTCGGATCTTGTTCCAACCCAACGCGCCGACAAGGTTGGCGAGGGCTAATACTCCCAGTATCAGGCCAACAGCCAGCCCGCCGTAGATACACGCCTGAACCCATACCGGCATGGCGGAAATGGCAGAGGCGGTGGCAGCGGCAGCCACGTCGTCTGTGGCCGGTTTGTTCATTCCCGCGCCGATGGCAGAAGCTGCCAGCATGACAAACAGGCCGGCTCCGGCAATCAGCGCCATGATATTAAAACGCTTGCGTGCTGAAGAGTCCAGCGACCGTAGTTCGGATGTTTCGCGCAGAAAATTCAATGCCAGGAAAATTAGCAGGATGGCGGTGTATATAAAGGCTGTCTCTTTTGTGCAGAAATGCAGCACTATGGACGTGGTCAGCAGGTAGAAATACTTCGTCTTGCCGCTCTCCAGATAGGCGAGGGTGGCAAATATCATCATTACACCCAGTAACTCAATGAATGCTTCATTGCGGGTGTAGCGTCCGTAGTACAGCATATACGGCGAAATTGTGAACAGGAACGCGCCGATCAATGAACCGTTCTTGCCCAGAAAGCGGGGAAAGCAAAACAAAACAAGCGCCACGGCCGCGATGCTGAATAAGGCGGCGGGAACCCGGGAACTGAAATCAGAGTCACCC
>CAYQTY010000051.1:0-2542 GCA_964420535.1 uncultured Leptolinea sp.
ATTAGCAAACGCAGAGGTCAATGTCAAGAGGATTCAATTACGCCCCGTAATCTTGGTTACATACATCCTGATTTTTGTCACCATTCATCACCCTGTGGAGCTATTTTTGATATTTTTTTCCTCATTTCGTCCCATATATCGGGACGTTTTTACCCCCTGCCAGGCTCAGGGCCGCCCCAACCCGTCTGTTTTCCCCTCCTCGTATGATAACATTGCTTGACAAATATATTTCCTTTTGCTACGATGTTATCGTTCCCGTGACCGTTACCGGGAATTCATGACAGGAAGGGACCGGACTTTGAATTTCAGCAAACGCCCCACCATCAAAGAAGTTGCCCAGGCCGCGGGGGTTTCCACTCAGACCGTTTCACGTGTCATCAACGACCGTCCGGATGTAGCAGGGGAAACACGCGATAAGATCAACCGGGTGATTGAAGAACTCGGTTACCAACCGAGCGCCCTGGCGCGCAGCTTGATCCAGCAGCGCAGTTACACGCTGGGTGTGGTCACGGCCGGGTTGAAACACATGGGTCCTTCCCGCACATTAAACGGCATTACCTTCCAGTCGGAAAAAATGGGGTATTCGCTTCTTCTCAAAGAATTGCCCCGGTTTGACACCGAGAATATTAAACCCCTTCTGCAAAACCTTCTGTCTCACCACGTTGACGGCATCCTCTGGGCTGTACCCCAGGTGGGTGACAACCGCTCGTGGTTGAATGACGAATTACCCGAACTGCCCATTCCCATCGTGTTCCTTACGATGGAAAACCACCCCGGTCTCACCATCATCAGCTTTGACAATTTCCTGGCCGGCCGCATGGCAACCGAACACCTGCTTCAGCAGGGCTACCGGCACATTGGCCACATTGCCGGCCCCCTGGATTGGTGGGAAAGCCGCCAGCGTAAAGCCGGTTGGAAATCCGCCCTGCACTCGGCCGGGATTGAAGCTCTTGAATCACAATGCACCGAAGGCAACTGGTCATCCTCCAGCGGCGAGGCAGCCTTCAAACAATTACTCAAACAGTACCCCGATATGGATGCCGTTTTTGTGGGTAACGACCAGATGGCCATGTCTGTCATTCAGATCGCCTGCAAAAACAATATGGATATTCCCCGCGATCTGGGTGTGATCGGTGTTGACGGCCTGTCTGAATCCGCGTTCCTCTCTACCCCGTTGACCACCATCGTGTTGGATCAGTATCTGCTTGGCTGCACCGCGGTAGAAGAGATCGTGCACGCGGTGGAACGTTCTCGAGAACATTCCGACCACGAAAACCAGCGGACGATCATATTAAGCCCCGAACTGCTCGTGAGAGAGAGTTCGCTGCGCCTGAGAACCCTGGAACCCGCGTCACCATGAAATCCGGAAAACTCCCTTTTCATACGCTGACATCATCACACTCCATTCCCGCTCAGAGCGGGAATGCTACTGTATGGAATCCGGGTTTTTTCATTGTATGTTCCATCATCTCCCTGAAGAGCACACCTTCAAACCAACTTCTTGCGAAAACGGCTTCCCGACGGGAAGAGTGTTTTATTTTTTAATTATTTTGAGGAGGATCTATGCCCAGGTACACAATTGGAGTAGATTTTGGTTCCGAATCCGGCCGCGCGGTGCTGGTGGATGTTAGCAACGGAAAAGAAATCGCCACATCGGTCTACCCGTATTCAAATTGCGTTATTGATGAAAAACTCCCCGAATCCGGTATCAAGTTGGAACTCGACTGGGCATTGCAGGATCCGGATGATTATCTTCGCACTTTCCAGAAAACCATTCCGGATGTGTTGAAACAGTCGGGCGTTAAACCCGAAGATGTGATTGGCCTGGGCATCGATTTCACCGCCTGCACCATGCTGCCCACCAAAAAAGACGGCACCCCGCTGTGCAACCTGCCCGAATACCGAAAAAACCCGCACGCCTGGGTCAAACTGTGGAAACACCACGCCGCCCAACCCGAAGCCGACAAGATCAACGAGACCGCCCGCGCGATGGGCGAAAACTGGCTTGACCGCTACGGCGGCAAGATCTCTTCCGAATGGTTCTTCTCCAAAGTGCTGCAGATCGCCAATGAAGACCCGGCCATCTACAAAGCCGCTGACCGCATGCTCGAAGCGGCTGACTGGGTTGTCTGGCGACTCACCGGCGTTGAAACCCGCAACTCCTGCACAGCCGGCTACAAAGCCATCTGGTCAAAACGAGAAGGCTTCCCCTCCAAAGCGTTCTTCAAGGCTCTCAATCCCTTGATGGAAAACGTTGTGGAAGAGAAAATGACCACGAATATCATTCCCATCGGCCAGAAAGCCGGCGGGTTAAGTGAAGAAGCCGCCAAATGGACCGGCCTGCGCCCCGGCACCGCCGTGGCTATCGCCAATGTGGACGCGCACGTAGCCGTGCCAGCCGCTACGGTAGTCACCCCCGGAACAATGGTAATGATCATGGGCACCTCCACCTGTGACATGGTGCTGGGCACCGAAGAACACATCGTCCCCGGCATGTGCGGCTATGTCGAAGACGGAATCATCCCCGGATACTTCGGTTACG
>CAYQTY010000051.1:2552-4474 GCA_964420535.1 uncultured Leptolinea sp.
TACGAAGCCGGCCAATCCTGCGTGGGCGATCACTTCGCCTGGTTTGTGGAAAACTGCGTGCCCGCCTCTTACACGCAGGAAGCGGCCGAACGCGAGATCGACATCCACAAGCTGTTGGAAGAAAAAGCCAGCAAACTGAAACCCGGCGAAAGCGGCCTGGTAGCCCTCGACTGGTGGAACGGCAACCGTTCCGTGCTGGTGGATGTCAACCTGACCGGTATGATGCTGGGGATGACCCTGGCCACCAAACCGGAAGAAATGTACCGCGCGTTGATCGAAGCCACCGCCTACGGCAAACGCATGATCATCGAAACCTTTGTGAAGAACGGCGTGCCGATCAATGAACTGGTGGCCTGCGGCGGCCTGCCCGATAAGAACCCCATGCTGATGCAGATTTACGCCGATGTCATCGGTGTTCCGCTAAAGATCAGCGCCTCCAAACAGACACCCGCTCTCGGTTCCGCCATGTTCGGCGCCGTGGTGGCCGGCAAAGCTGCCGGCGGCTATGACAGCATCGTGGATGCCGCCAAAGCCATGGCTGCCGTCAAAGATGTGGTGTACAAACCCATCGCCGCCAATCAGGCAGTGTATGAAAAACTGTACCAGGAATATGTTTTACTGCACGATTACTTTGGCCGCGGCGCCAACGATGCCATGAAACGTCTGAAAGCCCTCAAGGCCAGCGCCCACTAATTCAGGAGCAAGCGAATAATGTTAGAAAAGATCAAAGAAGAACTTGTATACCTTCACCTGAAACTGGTGGAATACAAGCTGGTGGTGTGGACGGGCGGCAACGTTTCAGCCCGCGACCCGGAAACAGGCCTGATCGTCATTAAGGCTTCGGGTGTGCCGTATGAAGATATGGGGCCGCAGCATATGGTGGTGATGGATATCGACGGCAAAGTGGTGGAAGGTGACCTGAAACCATCGTCAGACGTATACAGCCACCTGTATATCTACAAGCACCGCAGTGATGTCAACGGCGTGGTGCATACCCACTCTGACTATGCCACCGCCTTCGCGGCTGTCGGTCAGCCCATTCCCTGCGTGCTCACCGCCATCAGTGACGAGTTCGGCTGCGATATCCCCTGCGCCGGCTTTGTGCGCATTGGTGACGAAGCCATCGGCAAGGAAGTGGTCGACCACATCGGCACGTCTACCGCGTGCCTGCTGCAAAATCATGGTGTGTTTACCATCGGCAAGAACGCCAAATCAGCCGTCAAAAGCGCTGTGATGGTGGAAGATGCCGCCCGCACCGTTTGGATGGCGAAACAACTGGGACAGTTGATCCCGATCCCGCAGGAAGATATTGACAAACTGCATTACCGCTACACGCATATCTATGGCCAGTAGGCGAGTGAGGAAATTATGATCGATTTGAAGAAATTTGATGTCTGGTTCGTCACCGGCAGTCAGCACCTGTATGGTCCCGAAGTTCTGGATCAGATTGCCGCCCATTCCAAAGAGATCGCGGCCGCCCTGGGCGCCAGTTCCGCGATCCCGGTAAATGTTGTCTGCAAACCTGTTATGACCACCGTGGAAGATATCACCCGCCTGTGCCTCGAAGCCAACGCGGATGACAAGTGCGCGGGCATCATCACCTGGATGCACACCTTCTCGCCGGCCAAAAAATGGGCCAACGGCCTGAAACTGCTGCAGAAGCCCATGGCCCACCTGCACACCCAGTATTACCGCGAGATCCCCTGGGCTGAAATTGACATGGACTACATGAACCTGCACCAGTCCGCCCATGGTGACCGTGAATTCGGTTTCATCGGCGCCCGCCTGCGCATGGAACGCCACGTTGTGGTGGGCCACTGGCAAGATGCCGCCGTGCAGAAGGAACTCGGTGATTGGAGCCGCGCCGCTTGCGGTATCGCGGACGCAAAGACCATGAAACTGGCCCGCTTTGGCGACAACAT
>CAYQTY010000051.1:4484-13228 GCA_964420535.1 uncultured Leptolinea sp.
GCCGTCACCGAAGGCAACAAAGTCTCCGCCCAGATCCAGTTCGGTTATTGCGTGAACGGCTACGGTATCGGCGACCTGGTGAAGGTTGTCAACGAAGCCAGCGATGCCGATATTGACAAACTGGTTAAGGAATACCTGGATACCTACGAAGTGGACAGCAAACTGCTGCCCGGTAAAGAGAAACACGCCTCTGTCCGCGAAGCCGCCCGCATGGAAATCGGCATGCGCCGATTCCTGGAAGCCGGCGGATTCACCGCTTTCACTACTACCTTCGAAGATCTGCACGGCCTTCCGCAGCTTCCGGGCCTGGCCTGCCAGCGCCTGATGAACGACGGCTACGGTTTCGGCGCCGAAGGCGATTGGAAAACCGCCGCTCTTGTACGCACCATGAAAGTGATGAATGCCGGCCTGAAAGGCGGCGTGAGCTTCATGGAAGATTACACCTACCACTTCAGCCCCAAAGGCGACCGTATTCTGGGCGCCCACATGCTCGAAGTCTGCCCGTCCATCGCGTCGGGCAAGTCAAAACTCGAGGTTCTGCCCCTGGGTATCGGCGGCAAAGCCGACCCGGCCCGCCTGATCTTCGACTCACAGACCGGCCCGGCTGTGGCTGCTTCATTGGTCGACCTCGGCGACCGTTTCCGCCTAATTGTCACCCAGGTGGACGTTGTACCCACCGAACAACCGCTGCCCAAGCTGCCCGTCGCCCGCGCGTTGTGGAACCCGCAGCCGGACCTGAAACGTGCCGCGGCCGCCTGGATCTACGCCGGCGGAGCGCATCACACCAGCTTCAGCTACTCGCTGACCCAGGAGCACCTGCGCGATTTCGCCGATATGGCCGGGATCGAATACGTGGGCATCGACAATTCTCTGGATCTGAACCGCTTCAAGCAGGAACTGAAGTGGAACGATCTGTACTATCACATGGCAAAAGGGCTCTGATCTTCCTCCAAAAGATTTCGGCTTTTGCATTGAACAGTGAAGAAGGGTTGCGGGCTGAAACGCAGCCCTTCTTCATTTAAGAAATTACGAGGGTGGTTTTTGCCCCCTTCCTGAAGGGCCTGCTCCACAGCGTATTCTGCTGCAGGTGGGGTGTAGGGGGATTCACGTCAATAACACAAACCTGGCATAACCCTTGGACGCAAAACCGGATAAACCATGCCATGGTGGGTTGCTACTGGAAAAAGCATCCAGCACAAGCCGCGGTTTCCGGCAGGCTTTGGTGATGCCGGATTGGTACGTCAATAACCGGGAGTTCAACCCACCCAATATATCCGGCGCGAAAAAGTCACCTTCCCCCCGAGGGGGAAAGCCGGGATGAGGGCCAGGTCTGCCGGGCGGATAACCATGGATGCGCCCGTCTTACGGCAGGCCGTGGCTTCGACACCTGCATGTCAAAAATCGTCATGCGGCACAGGCAGGCTTAGCCACCAGAGTATCCGGCGTAAAAAAGTCACCTTCCCCTCAAGGGGGAAAGCCGGGATGAGGGCCAGGTCTGCCGGGTACGCATCAATTGGACGCGCCCGTCTTACGGAAGGCCGTGGCTTCGACACCTGCATGTCAAAAATCGTCATGCGGCACAGGCAGGCTTAGCCACCAGAGTATCCGGCGCGAAAAAGTCACCTTCCCCCCGAGGGGGAAGGCCGGGATGGGGGCCAGGTCTGCCGGGCGGATAACCATGGACGCGCCCGTCTCACGGCAGGCCGTGGTGCGTTGGCAGGTAAGTTCTCCTTCGGCAACCATTCTGCGAATTCGGTCAGCGAGTGGGCTTTCAACAGCACCCTACGGTAGCTGCAGGTGGGGATGGGGGGATTCACGCCCATAGACATGAACCCGGTTTAACCATGCCTTGGTGGGTTGAACGCAGTTTCCGGCAAGTATTAGTTCTGCCGGATGGATACGTCAATAATTGGGCGTTCAACCCACCCTACGTGTATATGCGGCCATAACAACAAAAACCCCCGTCCGTTTCCGGACGGGGGCATTCTGACAGACTTCAGCGGGTCATTTGACCAGCAGGAAGGTGCCTGTCATGTTGTGGGTCTTGGTCCACTTCAGCGCTTCACGCGCGCCGCCGAGGGCAACCCAGTCACCCAGGCCGCCGTTAGCCGTGACATCCCAGAACAACATGATGAACTCATTATTGATCTGGTCTGGTGCCAACGGGAATACCAGGGTATCAGTGGCGCCCGCAGGCATCTGCGTGACCACCTCATTGTTGAACATCAACGTGACCGTGAATCCGTCTACAAATTTCCACGGTTCCGGCACAGGAGCCGGCAGATCGGCATCTGCCACCAGTTCCATACTGGCCATATAGCCGCACATGGGCTGGTTGAAGATGGTCGCCTCTTTGCCAGGCAGGAGTTCGATAGTGCTGATTCCGTCACAAGACAGAGCCACGAACTCACCACCGGTGACCGGGATCAAACCGGCTGCCAGTGGATTGACGATGAACGGATTGACGATCTCATCAGGTCCGCCGCCCGGAGTGACAGGTTCAGGGTAGCATTCGGTTTCATTGTTTTCAATGACCTCATGCGCCCAGGTAAACTTGTCAAACCAGCCGTTATTCTCGATGGTGATGGAATCCAGGGTAATCGTTGAATGCCACGGGTTCGCCACGGCATGCAACCCGAAGACTCCGTTTTCGGAGAAGGTGCTGCAAACAACGGAGATATCACCGCCGGCCTTCAATACCGCGCCGCCCATTCCATTACCGTTCGCTTCCACGAAATTCAAGTTGATATTGTGCCGGGCATCGCCGACCAGTCCGAAGGACCAGTTGTCGTTAAAGCTGCTCTCGTTGATCGTGATGGAACCATGCAGCGACTTGATGAAAGCGCCGTCGCCGTTAGCCCAGCTCAGATCATACGGAGGCTTCGGAGGATATCCACCGCCGCCCTTGAGCGAGACTTCAGAGAACACTTCTCCACCACCGAACATCAGGTACGGGCTGAAGGAGTTGTTGTTGGCCGTGGTATTGTCGATCTCCACATCTCCGTTCGCGAAGACAAACAGACCGAAACCGTCATTATTGTCAAACTCGGAATCAGAGATATCCACGCCGCCAAACTTGGTGTCGAACAGGGCGCCATACCCCGGGGTACCCCGATGGTCGGCGTTGTTGCTGGCGCTCACATTATCGGCAGAAATGTGCCATTTGGCATAGACCTGCAATCCAGGGCCCCAGTTCCAATCGAAATTGGAATCTTTGACCATGAAGGCCGATAACGTGTGGAACTTTGCGCCGTAGGTGTCATTCAGCCACGGGGTACCGTTACCGTAGACATCCGTTCCGGAGACCTTGGTGAATCCGCCGGCATCGCCGTTCACACCGTAGTTGCGGTTATGGTTGAACTCGCTGTCCAGAATGATCAACTTGCCATTGGTTTCGAGTTTCGCGCCATAGGCGTATCCCATTCCTGGCCACATTGCACCAAAGAACGGATACCCGTTGAAGTTGGCTTCAACATTATTGAGAATGATGCTTCCCTTTGGCTTGGGCATGGGTGGTTTGTCGTTTACTACTTCTAATAATTGTTGATCCTGAGGACCCCCATTCCAGGATCCAGCCGCTGCGTACAGCCCTTCGTTGTAGTTGTAGTTGAAGATGGTATCTGTGATGCGGATATCACTGCCGCTGTACAGGTGCGCGCCATAGCGGTCTGAAACCTCAGGTATGCTATCACCACCGCCACGGATTTCTACACCTCCTTCTCCGCCAAACCACCAGCCGTTATGGTTGAATTCGGAGCCCTTGATATTAATGTCACCTTTGGCTTGCGCTTCCAATCCATAACCAGACATATTGTAGGAGAAGTAGGAGTTCAGGATGTTGATCCAGTGCTGAGATCCGAGGTACGCGCCGTTGTTCGCGTTCCCATTAGCGGTGGAACCGGCGATGGCAATCGATCCGGCATTAACTTGCAGCCCATAGTCGCCAAAGTTGGCATCCATATGGCTGTCTTTGATGCCTACAAAACCGGTCGTCATGATCGAAACGCCTTCTTCGCCATTGAAGTCAGCCGTTACACCGTCGAGGAACACATTGTGGTGTGAATCCACAATGAGCACCCCATGGCCGTGCATGTTGCCGCTGAAGACGCTGTCGATCAATTTGATATATCCGCCGCCGCCATCCGAGACAAATCCATTCCCCCATTCGGATGTAGCCATCACATGTTTCATAAAGATGTTGCCGCTGTCCACCGCGCTGATGGCGTCAATGTCGCAAGGATGCTGAGTGCTGCAGCCTTTGTCTTCCGAGATCACTTTCACCCCATCCATGTAGGTGTTCTTGACCTTCTTAAGCAGGATGCCGCCTTCCTTACCCTTTTCCAATACACTGGTATCTTTGATCAAGAGGAAGGCCAGATGATCGGCATTAATGCCGTATCCGCCTTCAGAATCTTTGATCTTCGAATCAGTGATCGTAACCATGAAGCTGTTGGTGGCCTTTACCGCGTCACCCTTACCCTTGTTGTTTATCTCCATATTGTCCAGATGGACAGTATTGGAGTTATTGATGGAGACCGTTGGATTCGGGTCGCCATAGAAACCGGTGGTAAGGATGAAGTTGCTCAGCGATACAGAACCGGCAACATTGCTGATCACAAACGCCTGGCTGAGCGAGGTCTGGCTGGTGGCTTCACCGGTGAACATATTGGTGACGCCGCCCACAATAACCAGATCGGTGATAAACGGGCTGGCGATAATGATCGGATTATTGGTATAGCGGTGATAATCCTCCGCCACGTAAATGGTGGAATCACCATTACCTGGAACGGAAGCGATCATTACAGCCTGTTCGATGGTCATGGTGTGGATACAGGTGAAGCTATCCGGAGTTGCGTCTCCGGGGCACCACATCGGGTCACCTTCCACCAGAACCTCTTCGGCTTCCACCGAAACCAATGGCAGCTCTTCGCCAAGGGCGTCTGTCAACACCAGTTCGGTTTCCGCCGGCAGGGCTTCCAACACCTCAGCCGGAGTATCCAGTACCTCTTCCACCGGTTCTTCCGCTGCTACCGGCGGGGCAACAATAGGCGCGCCACAGGCAACCGGTTCACCGGTAACCTCGTCAACAGCGCCTTCCACACAGACAGGTTCCACCACAGCCGGAGCGGCTTCCAGCGCCGGATCGGCCGTCGGTTCCACTACCGGTTCAGTAGTGGCTTCGGCCTCTGGTGCTGCGGATCCCTCCGCGGCAGCACCTTCCGGAGCCTCTTCCGTGACTACCGTCTCAGTGGGAGTGTCGGCTGGAGTGTCAGCCGGTGGATCAGCCGGAGTGTCAGCCGGTGGGTCAGCCGGAGGTTCAACTTCGCCTCCACCTTCCGCTTCGCCGCCTGTTTCCCCTTCACCCGAGCCTTCATCGGGGGTTACAACCTCTTCTGTACCGGGGTCCGTGGTGCCGCCATCCTGGGCATATGCCACCATACCCGCGGGGAAGAGCATCCCCAGCGTGAAGATCAAAATAAACGCAGCTTGAAATACAATCACAAACCTACTTCTTGTGACCATAACATTTACCTCCTGTTTGGTATTACCCAAAATCAAGAAGGCTGGAACCAGGTTAGTTGAGTTCCCCCCGGGAGGGCGGTTACATTCCAGCATTGCCGCTCCCTTTCGTTTGCCTGGCTGCCGGCAGGCAGGCCGGGTTTCTATTTGCCCAGCATCACCTCCTTATTGGTTTTTTCCGGGTCTGTGGACACCGCCAGTTTATATCCCAGACCTTCACGGCTTACGATAAGCCGTGGGTTACCCGGATCTTTCTCGAGCTGCGAACGCAGCAGGAAGATCAGGTATTTGATCCGGCTCTGCACATGGATATTGGGATCGTTCCACACGTCAAAGGCGATGGTGGCCTGGTCAACCCATTGACCCGGCCGGCGTGCCAGCGAAGCCAGCACGCCGAACTCCCGCGCCGGTAAGACAGTTATCCGGCCCTCAAGAGTCACCTCACGCGTGTTACTATCGATCTCCAGCCCATTTGCCGGGAATTTGAAGATTTGTGACTGGTGCTGCACGCCGCGCTGCGCCGTCACCCGGCGGATGCGCGCCACCAGCTCGGAGGGATGAAACGGTTTGGTCACGTAGTCATCAGCGCCCTGCTGAAGCGCCCGCACAATATCGTCGGTGTCGGTCAACGCGGATACCACCAACACGGGCACGCTGCTGACCTTACGGATCTGGTCATACAATAGCCAGCCGTCCATACCAGGCATCATCAGGTCCAGCAGCACCGCGTCGGGGGCGCTCTGTGAGAGGCGCTTCAACGCTTCGGGCCCGCTGGTGGCCGAAATGACGTCAATACCCGAGTTCATGAGGATTTGCTTGATCAGGTTAACGGTGTCAATTTCATCGTCAACCACCAGGATAAGTTTGTGGTGAATGTCTGAATCCAATAGATCCAGGTCAATACCTTTTTCAACCGGTGTCGAAGTAAACAGGGTAGAGGTAGTCATGATCCCTCCCCGGAAACGAAAAAAACCGGCCATTCAGATGGACCGGTTTCGCTATTGGCTCCCTGACACCATATCCCGCCTTGAAAAACGGGAAAGCGACCAATTATTGGTGGCAGATCCTTGCTTTCAACAGTGAACAGCATGTTGAAGGCGGTGTGGTTTTTGAACAATAATGAGAGCTGTCTGAAGCATGAAGATGCTGAATAATCCCTCAACGACATATTCCATTATAGAAAGAACCCTAAGGTTGTCAAACATATTGATTGGCGGTTAGTATGGGGTCACAGGATGATCCTATACATCTATGAACAAATGGATGTACCTGTATGTACCATAGGGAAGAGCGGAATTTCCCAGATGGGAAAATATTTATTTTTGTTTTATTCCCTTCAGGGTGTATAGTGGATAATAATAAAGGGTACGAGGTAATACCACATCCGGCATCAGTCTCCGAAAGCCGGAACACCCCCTTACAACACAATTCACATTCACCACGGCAGCGGGAGGGGATAATAAGCCGGGCACACATTCCTTAATGGAGTGACTCTGTGAATTTTCAATACGCGAACGCATTGATCGTAACAGCCTTGATCTCCTTCTCACTGGCAGGGGTGGCATTCCAGCGCCGCAAGGCACCCGGGGCCGTGCCTCTGGCTGTCAGCCTGCTCGCGCTGGGGTTATGGACATTCACGTACGGCCTGCGGTGGACAACCAACGACCTGCAGGCGGGCCTCTTCTGGCTCAACCTGACCTATCTCGGCATTGTGTTGACCCCCGCGGCCGTGCTGGTTTTTACCTTCCAATACACCCAGCACCCATTCCAGTTTTCCCGCCGCCATTACGCGCTTTTAGCCATCGAGCCTGTGGTCACCCTTATTCTCCTGTGGACGGATCCGCTTCACAACCTGTTCTTTGGCGGCACGCGCGACTTCAATTCCATTCATGGTGGGGGGATCTGGTTCCATTTCAACGCGGCATATACCTACACCTTGCTCACGGTTGCCGTTGTGGTTCTCATCCAGCATATCCGCAATTCAACCAATATCGCGCGGAAGCAGGGGATCATTATTTTGATCGGATTCTTCATCCCGATCATTATCAGCGGGCTGGAATTACTGCATATCATTCCTGTGATGGGGCTCGACCTTACCCCCTTTGTGTTCTTGATCAGCGGATTTGTGGTACTCATCGGTTTCTTTTATTATCGCCTGCTGGATATCACGCCGATAGCCTACTCGCGCCTGTTCCAGCACTCGATCAACGGATTGATCGTGATGGACAGCCAATGGCGGATAGTTAACATCAACCCTGCCGGTCAGCGCTTATTAGACAAGGTTTCATCCGGCCTCGGCACTGACGCCCGAACGGCTTTTGCCTCCCAGCCTGATATTGTCGGCCTTCTTGAAAGTGGTGAGATGCGCTCAACTATCGTGCGCTTCGAGCTTGACGGAGACTGGTTGGACTTCGATGCCGCGTTATTCCCGATACGCACCTCAACGGCACAACCGGACGGATGGCTGATGGTGTTCCACGATATTACCGCGTTCCGGCGTACGGAAGAGGCGCTGATCACTTCTGAAAACAAGATCCGCTCCCTGTTCCAGTCCATCACCGACCCTGTGATGGTCATTGACGCTGACGGAAAATATCTTGAAATAGCCCCCACCAATCCGAATGGCCAGATTCTTGATCCCCTACAGATCGTGGGGAAATCGGTGACAGACGTCTTTCCGGAAGAAGAAGCCCTCCGGATCATGGACGCCATCCAGGAATCTCTGAAAACGCGGACGATCGTGCATCTGGATTACCGTATGGTGATTGACGGAAAAGAATACTGGTACGCCGGCAGCGTCTCGCCGTTGACAGAGGATTCGGTGATCTGGCTTGCCAGAGATATTACCCAACGGAAGAAAATGGAGCAGGACCTGCGCGAACGTGAAGTTCGCCTTGGGTTGGCACAAGAGATCGCCCACGTGGGGTACTGGGAATTCAGCCTGAGTGACGGCCAGTTCTGGGCATCGGATGAGTATTACAAGACCTTAGGCGTAAATGCTGATAGCGGCATCTCTTCATTGAATGAGCTGGAAAAATATTTCAGGATCAAAAACAAACCCCGCTGGTCTGAGTCAACACGTGAATGGTTGGAGTCGCTGCCGAACCATGAAGGCGATTTAGAGATCACACGCAAAGGCGAAACAGAACCCCGTATTTTACATACCATCACCCGCGTGGAATACAGTACACAAAAAAAACCGGTAAAGGTTGTCGGCGTAGTGC
>CAYQTY010000051.1:13238-15224 GCA_964420535.1 uncultured Leptolinea sp.
TCGAAAAACGTATGATGGCACTTACCCTGCCATTGGAAAAAAATGGAAATCTCGCTCTGGATGACCTCTTCAACACGGATGACTTGCAGCACATTCAGGATGATTTTTGCAACGCGCTGGGTGTGGCATCCGTCATCACCCGGCTTGACGGAATGCCGATCACAAAATACAGCAATTTCACCCGCTTTTGCGGTTCGATGATCCGTGGAACCTCACAGGGCTGCGCGGACTGTATTTCAATCAATTCCGATATTTCGAATCTGTCGGTTGACGGAAAACCATATACCATCCCCTGCCCCAATACTCAATTGATGCATGCCAGCGCCCCGATCATGGTGGGCGGAAAACATATTGCCAACTGGCTGGTAGGCCAGGTGCGGCTGATCGGAACAGAGCCTGATACCGCCCTGGCGTATACCCGCCGGCTCGGGTTTGATGAAGCGGATGCGCGGCAGGCATTCAGTGAAATTCCGGAAATAAGCGAGGAACACTTTGAGAAAATAACCCGGGCATTATTCACCCTGTCTACCTATTTATCCAATACAGCCTATCAGAATGTGCAACAGGCACGCTTTATTACCGACCGGAAAAAAGCCGAAGAAGCGCTTCGGTTGTCAGAAGCCAAGTTGCGGTCGCTCTTTACCGCCATGACCGATGTGATCATTATCTATGGTGGAGACGGGGAATACCGCGAGATCGCCACAACCAATTCTCAGCGGTACTACCTCCCACCGCATGAACTGTTGCACCGCCGGATCACTGACGTGTTCCCGGAAGACATCGCCACACTGTTCATGCGTACCATCCGCCAGACGCTGGAATTAAAAGAAATGTCTCGCGTAGACTACAGCCTGACCATCGGCGGACGCGAATACTGGTTCTCTGCCAATGTTTCACCATTCACGGATGACAGTGTTATCTGGGTTGCGAGGGATATCACCGACCGCAAAAAGGTGGAAGATACCCTGCATTACCAGTCAACGCACGATACGCTGACAGGCCTGTACAACCGGCAGTATTATGAAACAGAAATTGACCGGCTGCAGCACTCACGGCTCTTTCCAATCAGCATCATCATGATCGATGTTGACGGATTGAAATGGGTGAATGACCACCGCGGGCACCAGGCCGGTGACGAGTTGCTGCAACGGGTTGCCGGGCTGTTAAAGAGCGCCTTCCGCCCGGAAGATATGGTAGCCCGCATGGGCGGCGACGAATTCGTGGTAGTGCTGCCGCTGACGGCCGAACCGGCCGCCCGCCTGGCCCTCAAACGGTTGGAAGAAATCCTGGAAAAGCACAACCAGCTCTTCCCCTCCGAGCAGCATCTCGGGCTTTCGATGGGAACAGCCACCGGTACATCAGGGATTCTGCTTACCGAGGTGTTCAAGATGGCCGATCAGGCTATGTACTCAGTGAAGGGGCGCAAGAAAGCGCAGGCAGCCAGCCCGGCTGAAGTTCCTCAAAGTCAAACCACGTCACAGATGTAGCCGGCACGATGCAGTCACCTTCCCCTGAGGGGAAAGGCCGGGATGAGGGAGAGGTCTGCCAGACACGAATCACACGAACGCGCAAACATCACCCGGCAGGTGTTGGTGCTTTGCCCCTCTTGCGGACGGTGTACTTCCGTTCGGAAGGGGGGTTGGGGGGATTCAGATCCGGCGCAACACAGTCACCTTCCCCTGAGGGGGAAGGCCGGGATGAGGGGGAGGTCTGCCGGGAATACTACCAAACCAGGCCACAAGTCAAACCGGCGCAACATAGTCACCTTCCCCCTCAGGGGAACGCCGGGATGAGGGTGAGGTCTGCCAGGAATATTGCCAAACCCGGCCGCAAGTCAAACCGTCGCAACACAGTCACCTTCCCCTGAGGGGGAAGGCCGGGATGAGGGTAACGTCTGCCGGGAATACTACCAAACCAGGCCACTAGTCAAAACGGCGCAACACAGTCACCTTCCCCTGAGGGGGAAGGCCGGGATGAGGGTAACGT
>CAYQTY010000052.1:0-3581 GCA_964420535.1 uncultured Leptolinea sp.
GTGGCGTTCATTTCCATCACAACCTGGTTGATATCCTTTGTCGGCACCGGGGTTACCCGCGGGCCGCCAATTATACCGGTTCGGAAAAGGACAATCCCTCCAAAAACGATCAACAGGAGGAGAAATGCACCACCCAGAAACAAGAAGGTCTCTTTACGATGCGAGGAAATAGGTTTCATAGACCATAGCTCATATTTTAAAATTTAAAAGGCGCCCTCGGAGAGATTCGAACTCTCAACCTACTGATTCGAAGTCAGGTGCTCTGTCCATTGAGCTACGGGGGCAATGCAAAACAGACAATAATTATAACCGCAATGATTTGAACTTGTCGATATTTTGACGGTTTTTGACTGAGAGCGTCAGTGGTTTAGAAAAACAGCTTCAGATTCTTCGCTGTGATCTTCCACCAGCCATTCGGTATGCCGGTTAATACCTGTGTCCGTGAAAGTCAGTGTCATCGTCAGGCGTTCCGCTTCCCGGAGGACCAGGGGACTGCGCCAAGGCACATAGCGCAAGGCTGACATGAAGTGAAAAGTAAATGTTGACCAGCCGTGCGTCCCGTTCAGGTCAACATACTCGCGGTCATTGATCGAGTTGGCGATTTCAGGAACAGGTGAAGGTGATAGAGATACCGGAGATGCGATTTTTTCCACTTCGGTAATCAACAGGGCGTTTGCGGAATTATTGGCCGGAAGTTTCCCTTTAGATCGAACGGCGGGAAGAATATAGCCGTTCAGCAAGTCATTATAAGAGTTCCAGGCGGCATCGCGGAGACCGGCATTGATCACCACAACCATATCCTGCCGGGGAATGACGATGATCTGCTGGCCGCCCCAGCCCAGGGCGTTGTAGATTCCGTCCTGATGAACCCACCATTGATAACCATAATCTATCCCGGGAGAAATGTTCACCTTTGACGATGTGGATCCGCGCACCCAGGCTTCTGGAATGATCTGCTGCCCGTCCCATTTTCCGTTTTGCAAGAATAGTTGGCCGATCTTCAGCATGTCATCAGGCCGGAGCGCCAGTCCGGTTCCGCCAGTGGTGTAACCGTGCATGTCCTTTTCCCAAATATATTCGGATATCCCCAGCGGCTCAAACAGGTTTTGACGGGCAAATTCCGCCGTCATTTCACCTGAAGCATTCTGCAGGATCATGGATAGCAGATGGGAGCCGCCGGTGTTATAGTTGAATACTTCTCCCGGTGTATTGATCAGAGCCCTGTCAAAGAAATACTGGGGGGGAGAGTCTGATTCAACAAATGACCATGTGTCACTTAACCCGGAACGCAGCGGTTCCGCCCATTCGATTCCTGAGCTCATGGTTAACAGATCGTGCAGGGTTATGGCTTCCTTTTCGGGCGTATCAAGGGAGACATCAGGGAACAGGGTATGGACCGGTGTGTCAACACCGGTGACCAAGCCTTTATCAATTGCGATCCCTGTAACGGCTGAGGTGACGCTCTTGGTGCAGGAATACAGGTTGTGCGGTGACTCCCGGTTGAAGGGATGGATATACGCGTCCAGTACCAGCGTGCCGTGACGGGCAATCAGAATGGAATGGATATTCCGGCCATCCGCCTGAATTTGCTTCAACATGGCGGCCAGGCGGGCGGAATCCATGCCCTGTTCTTCCGGTGTGGATACCGGCCATAAACCGGGGACGGTTTCAATTTTTCGCTCTGCCCGTGGATTGACCGGAAGGGAAGCTGCTGCGCAAAATAGGAGCAGGCAAAAACTTATCAAACTGATAATAGATACAGTCGACTTTTTCTGTGGTTCCCAAATCCCCATGCCTGCCACCTATCAGATGCATAAACCTAATATGAAATACACAAAGCGTGTTGATCCGCTTATGTATACTATCGGCAGAAAATAGTTAGGGTTTACTATGGTTTTGTGATACAGGCGAACAGCCGGAAATAAAGAATATCAGATGTTCAACGGCGCCGGCGGAATGGACGGCGCTTGCCCGAATTCCCGGGTTTTGGACCGTCGGCTGGCTTGCTTTTTTCATCAGGGATCACTACCGGCGCGTGCAACAACTGCTGGTAATGGTCATCAAGCAGCATGGTGATGATCGGCAGTTCGTCTTCATTTTCGGCCAGGCTGTGAGCCAGTGCAGAAAACCGGTGACTGCGTTCGGTCTGCAATTTATCACGGGTGCGCAAACGGGCTTCCAGCAGCGCCGTGACGCGTTCCGCCACGATGCCGGCTACATCTTCATCGGTGGGGATCGGTTTCTCGACCATCTCAATGTTATATTGCCTGGCGATCAGGTTGAGGGTGGTCTTTTCGGCCGCGGAGATCAACGAGACGGCTGTGCCGGATTCGCCCGCACGTCCGGTGCGTCCGGCGCGATGGATATAGCTTTCTATATCTTCCGGCGGTTCCATCTGGAACACGTGGGAGAGGCTGGGAATATCCAACCCACGCGCTGCCACGTCTGTTGCCACCAGGAAGCGCAGATTGCCTTCGCGAATGCGTCCCAGCACCCGTTCACGCTCTGATTGTGACAGGTCAGAGCTGATCTCGTCAGCATCATAACCAAAGCGCTGCAGGACGACGGTGTAATAGTTCACCATTTTCTTCGTGTTGCAGAAGATGATAGCCGATGAGGGGTTTTCCGTTTCAATCAGGCGAACCAGGCAGCGGTCCTTGTCCATTGCGGGGACTATATAAAAGACGTGCTCGGTATCCGTCACATGGATATGGTCGCTGCTGAGCGAGATGAATTCCGCGTCGCGGATAAACCGCTTCGCGGTGCGCAATACCATATCCGGGAAGGTGGCGGAAAACATACAGGTGTGGGGTAATTTCTGTGGAAGATAACGCTGCAGTTCTTCCATGTCCTGATAAAAACCCATCGAGAGCATATGGTCAGCTTCATCGTAGATGAGCATCTTCAGGTGGTCGAGGTTGAAGGTCTTGCGCAGCAGGTGGTCCAGGATACGCCCCGGAGTGCCCACAACAACGTGCGCGCCTTTTTTCAACGCTTCAGTCTGGGCGCCGTATTTGACGCCGCCATACACAGCCAGACTACGGATGCCGGTGTTGCTGAAGATTGTCTCGGCTTCGACAGCCACCTGTTTAGCCAGCTCGCGCGTGGGTACCATGATGACCGCCTGGCAATAGTCACGGGATGGGTCAATGCGCTCGAGCATGGGCAGGAGGTAGGCGCCGGTCTTGCCGCTGCCGGTGCGCGCCTGGATCATCATATTGCGGCCGGCCAGCAGGTAGGGGATGCCGCGCGACTGCACAGGCATCAGCACGTTCCAGCCGGCCCGCACAGAGGCGGCCTGTAATTTTTCGGGCAGTTGGTCAAATGTTACCGGAGGAATTTCCAGAGTTTCGGTATTTTGAGTTGGTTCAACAGTTTCCAAGTGAGTAGTATGTCTCTTCTCTTGATAAGGTTAATTCATTGAATTATGTATTTATTGTACCGCAGACGTTCGAAGAGTTTTTAGGGACTGTAGCGAATGTAGTTAAATGAAAAAAAGATGCGCTCGCTTTCGAGCGCATCGCGAATTATTTATCAGTAAAACTATTTTATTGAACTTTTACCCAGCCCAGACTGATGCG
>CAYQTY010000052.1:3591-4678 GCA_964420535.1 uncultured Leptolinea sp.
CCACGTCGATGATGTCACCGACTTTCAGCAGGGTTCCGAATGGTATCTGCGATTTGTGCATCAGGCCGTCCTGTTTGACGCCGATATCGACGAACGCGCCGAAATCGACCACGTTGCGCACGGTGCCCTTCAGGGCCATTCCGGGAAGCAGATCTTCCATGTGCAGTACGTCAGAGCGCGTGATGGGCGCGGGAGCATCGGTGCGGGGATCGCGGCCGGGGCGCACAAGCTGTTCGAGGATGTCCTGCAGCGTGGGGACGCCGCAGCCAAGTTCGTCCGCCAGTTTGTTCACTGGGGTGGATTTCACAAGTTCATCCAGCACAGTCTTGCGTTCTTCCAATGACGCCGACGCGGAGAGACCGGCGCGTTTGAGCACGGCTTCGGCGATGGCGTATGATTCGGGGTGGATGGAGGAGCTATCCAGCGGATTCTTGCCGTCACGGATGCGCAGGAAGCCGGCGGACTGCTCAAAGGCTTTGGGGCCAAGGCCGCTGACCTTTCGCAACTCTTCGCGTGCCTGGAAGGCGCCGTTGGTGTCGCGGTAGGTCACCATGGTGGTGGCCAGTTTGGGGCCGATGCCCGCGATATGGGTCAAAAGGGCGGCGGAGGCAGTGTTGACATCCACGCCCACACTGTTGACCACAGATTCGATCACACCATCCAGAGAATGGGACAACGCGGTCTGGTCAACATCATGCTGATAAAGGCCGACGCCGATGGACTTGGGATCGATCTTGACCAGTTCGGCCAGTGGATCCTGCGCGCGGCGGGCGATGGACACGGCGCCGCGGATCGAGACATCCAGATCGGGGAACTCCTGGCGGGCCAGAGCAGAAGCGGAATAGACGGACGCGCCGGCTTCGTTGACAATCAGGTATTTCACGCTGGGCGCGCCGCGGGTCAGGTCAGCTACCAGCTTTTCGGTCTCACGGGAGGCGGTGCCGTTACCGATGGTGATCAGCGTCACATGGTGGCGGTTGACCATCTCTTCGAGTTTGGCCAGGGAGCCTTCCCAGTCACGTTTCGGTTCGTGGGGATAGATGGTGCCCGTATCCAGCAACTTGCCGGTGGGGTCAACCACGGCTAC
>CAYQTY010000052.1:4688-7174 GCA_964420535.1 uncultured Leptolinea sp.
TCGATGCCCAGAACGGTCTGCCCGATCAACGGCGGCAGGGAAAGCAGGGCACGCAGGTTGGTGGCAAACACACTGATGGCGTGGGAATCCGCTTTTTCGCTCAATTCGCGGCGCACGTCACGTTCGATGGAGGGCAGCAACAGGCGCTCGGCGGCGTCCATAATGGCCAGGGTAAGCTGGTCTGAGAACGGGGAGAACAGGTCTTCCTGGAACTCATCATAAATGGAGGCGCGCCAATCGCGCTCGTCCACGATCACTTTCACTTTGAGGACGCCCTCTTTTTCACCGCGGTTCAATGCCAGTACCTGATGGGGCAACAGGCGGTCCACACGGCCTTCGAAGGCGTAATAGGATTCGTACACACGCTTTTCATCGGTGGCGTCTTCCACTTTTTCGGCGGTAACGCGGGCGAATTTCATGGCCTTGTCGCGGGTGCTCTGGCGGACGTTGGCATTGTCACTGATGGTCTCGGCGACGATGTCACGCGCGCCCTGCAAGGCGTCTTCCACAGAGGGAACCTGCTCGTTTAGAAACGCTTCAGAGACGATATCCTCGATGGAGCGTTCGGTGCAAAGCTGGCTGAGGATGATATCGGCCAGACCCTGCAGGCCTTTTTCACGGGCCACCATGGCGCGGGTACGGCGTTTTGGTTTATAGGGGGCATACAGGTCTTCAAGGGCGGTGAGGGTTTCTGCCGCGTCAATGCTGGCTTTCAGTTCTTCCGTCAGCTTGCCCTGTTCTTCAATGGACTTGAGGATGGCGGCGCGGCGTTCGTCAATGGCTCGCAGGCGGACGATTTCATCCGCCACAATACGCACCTGTTCGTCATCCAGCGTGCCGGTCATCTCTTTGCGGTAACGGGCGATAAAGGGGACGGTGTTGCCTTCATCCAGCAGGTCAATAGTTGCCTGAACCTGGGATGGTTTAACTTTCAACTGTGCAGCAATAGTATCTGAGTAGGTCATAGGTTTGAACGATTCCTGAGAAATGTATTGGCGCAGAATTTTACCATGCCGGGCACATTGACTGTCAATGCGACGGCACGGGAATGCAAGAATTTATCTGATGCCCGGAGTTCAGGAAGGCAGTAGCTCTTCCAGCTCCGCGATGGAGAGGTCGATCTTCTGAAGCATTTCGTCCACCTGCGCCGGGGTGATGATCAACGGCGGCGCGAGGAGCACCATGTCGCCGGCGACGCCATCAATAGACCCGGTACACGGGTAGGTGATCAGTCCGTTTTTCAGGGCGGCTTTTTCAAACAGGGAAGCCAGTTTCAATTGCGCGGGGAACGGATCTTTCGTAGCCCGGTCCTGTACAAATTCAAAGCCGACCATTAATCCTTTGCCGCGCACATCACCGAGGATCTGGTGTTTGTCCATCAATTTCCGTAATCCGGACTGAAGTTCTTCTCCGCGGAGGCGGGAATTTTCCACCAGGTTCTGTTCATCGATTACTCCGATCACCGCGAGGGCGGCGGCGCAGGAAACCGAATTGGCGTTAAGCGTGTGTCCGGCCTTGAAGGGCGAATGGTTCTTCTGCAGGGGCGCCCAGAGCTCTTCACGCGCGATAATGGCGGATAAGGGTGAGTAACCACCGGAGATACCCTTGGCAGTGGTGATGATATCCGGCGTCACGCCCCAGTGCTCAATGCCCCAGAGTTTGCCGGTGCGGCCCCAGCCTGTCATCACTTCGTCGGCAATGAACAGCACATCATACTTTTTGCAGATTTCGCTTATTTGCTGGAAATATCCCTCAGGCGGGGGGACGCAGCCCAGCGCGGCGCCCACCACCGGTTCGGCAATGAAAGCGGCTATATTGTTAGGTCCCTGCTGGCGGATAATAGATTCCAGCGCTCTTGCGCATAGCAATTTGCACTCTGGATACGTTTTCTCGTAGCTGCAGCGGTAACAGAATGCCGGGAAGATGTGCGGTGAGTCAACGAACATCGGCTGGAAGATGCCGCGCCGTCCGGTGATACCGGACATTCCGGCGGCGGATATGGTATTGCCGTGAAATCCCCGCCAGCGCCCGATGATCTGATATTTGGAAGGTTTGCCGGTTTCCACAAAGTACTGCCGGGCGAGGCGGACAGCGTCATCATTGGCATCGGAACCGGTGCAGGCAAACCATGTGCGGCAATTGTCTTTCATTTCTCCGGGGGCGAGGGAGACGAGCAAGTCACCCAGATCAAGCTGGGGCTGGTTGGTGAAGGCGTGGGCCGGGATGAGCGAGAATTTCTCCGCCTGGGCGTTCATGGCAGCCTGAACATCTTTATTGCCATGCCCGATCGATGTGACCACAGACGAACCACCGGAGCCGTCAATATACGGTTTTCCGGTGGTGTCATAGAGGTAAATGCCTTCCGCGTGGTCAATTATGGGGAATTCCTTGTCCCAACTGCGGTGCACAACATGGATATTGGGTTTTGTCATACCGGCTCCGGTACTATTTTGGGGGTTTACTTCCTCCATTAATTATATGGATAA
>CAYQTY010000052.1:7184-14622 GCA_964420535.1 uncultured Leptolinea sp.
ATTTCTCTACCTACTTCGGGGTGTCAGTTCAAGAGCGGAACCGGCTGATTCTGGTATTTCTCCGCTTCCTGAAGGGCGAATTCGACGATCAAGCCGGGGATATCCACGCCGGTGAGGGGAACGGTGGAGTGGTATTCCATTGTGTGGTTGACTTCATTCACCAGGAAACCGCGATCGGGGTCTTCCAGTAAGTCAACGGCGATGGCGCCGCCGCCCACGGCTTTCGCAGCCGCGCGGCTGATGCGGTCGATGTCCGGCGTCACCGGGCAGACCTGCGCCAGGCCGCCGCGTGCCGTGTTGGTGATCCAGTGGTCCGACTGGCGGTAGATCGCGCAGATGGTCTGGTCGCCAACCACAAACGAACGGATATCACGGCCGGGTTTCTTGATGAATTCCTGCATGTAATACACCGAGTGCTGGAAGGAACCGAGTTGTTCCTTGTGCTCCAGAACGGCTTCCGCAGCGTCACGGTCGTTAATCTTGGCCAGCAGACGTCCCCAGGAGCCCACCACAGGTTTCATAATGATCGGAAAGCCGACCTGTTCCATGGTTTCCTGCGCGGCTTCGGGTGTGAAAGCCACCCAGACTTTGGGTTGGGGAATTCCGGCGTTATTAAGTACTACGGATGTGGTCAGTTTATCGCCGCAGGTGGCGGCTACTTTATACATGTTGACAGTGGGAATGCCCCATGAATTCAACACCTGGGTGATGTACAGGCCGTTTTTGAACGAGAGTGACCTCTCGATGACCACATCATACTGCTTCCATTTTTCAGGGTTGGAAAGAAGCAAAACCGCCTGGCGGTCATCAATTTTGTCATAGGGAATGTTGCGTTTATCAAGGGCTTCAAAGATCCAGCGTTCTTCCACTCGAACTCGTGATAGCAATACGGCTACTTTCATACTTATCTCCTGTAATCAACCCAACCGGTCAAGGATGGATCGGGTAATGGTTTCTGTGGATGTTCCTGCGGCAATGCGGCTGTCCGTCACCGGCAGACCGGTTTCGAGCGCGCCATAGACGGCCTTTTCAACCCGCAGGGCCTCGGCAGGCAGATTCCACTGGTAACGCAGCAGCAACGCGGCGCTCAAGATGGCGGCGATGGGGTTGGCAATCCCTTTTCCGGCGATATCCGGAGCGGACCCGTGTACCGGTTCAGCCACCGCGACGCTGCCGCCCAGGTTGATGGATGCGGCCAGTCCCATGCCGCCGGCCCAGAAGGCGGCTTCGTCAGAAAGGATGTCTCCGAACAGGTTGGTGGTGACCATAACATCCAGCTTTTCCGGCTCGCTGATGATCTTGTTTGCGGCGGTATCCACCAGTATCTCTTCCACAGCCCAGGTATCCTGCTCGGTGCGGAAACGGGCTACCACGTCACGCACACTGTCACGGAAAAGTCCGTCTGTCAACGGCATGATGTTCGCCTTATGGATGATAGACAATTTCGTGCGGTTTCCCGCTTTTAGCAGTTCGATAGCTTTCTCACCTATGCGCGTTGATGCGTTTCGGGTGATCACGCGTTCCGCGATGGCGGTTTCACCGTCCATGTGTTCACGGCCGGAATACATACCCTCGGTGTTCTCGCGAACGATGATCATGTCAATATCCTGACGGGGGGAAAGGCGCGGCAGGCTTTTTACCGGGCGGATGTTGGCGTACAGGTCCAGCGACTGGCGCATGGTGATGATAGCGCTGCGGTAGCCTTCCACTTTGCGGGCGGGGGACTGCACCGCGCCGAAGATCGCCGCGCCGCAGTCTCGGATGGATTGCAAGGTGGCTTCAGGCACGGAAACACCATGTTTCTGAAAGCATTCCCAACCGGCCTCCGCTGGAATGACCTGCAAGCCGGGTAGGACCGCCTGCAATACGGCAACAGCGGCCGGGACGACTTCTTTACCGATGCCGTCGCCTTCGATGACACACAGGCTGCGTGAGGTCATGCTTCCCCCGGGAAGCGGCCATTCTGGCGCACGTAGGCTACCACACCGCCAGCGCTGACGATCTGGAGGGCAAAGTCGGGCATAGCCGGTAGATCGAATGTGTCTACTCCGCGGGTCAGCGTGCCGGTCGAGAGGTTGATTTCCACAGACTCGCCATCCGCCAGAGCGTCAACGGCTTCAGGTGAGATGATCAGGGGAATCCCCAGGTTGATAGCATTACGGTAGAAGATACGGGCGAAGCTCTTGGCGATGATCGCACCCACTTTTCGGCGGCGTAACGCTTCGACGGCGTATTCGCGGGACGATCCGCAGCCGAAATTCTCGTCCGCGACGATCACGTCACCGGGTTGGGAGGTTTTCGCAAAATCTGGCCGGGCTTCAATGAAGGCGGCATCAGCCACATCGGCATCGGGGCGCATATACGGGGCATACCGTCCCGGGACGATCTGGTCGGTATCAACATCGGCTCCAAATTTCCATACTTTTGACATGATGGTTTCTCCTAGAGGTCACGCGGGTCGGTGATGCTTCCGCGGATGGCGGTGGCAGCGGCAACAGACGGTGATGCCAGATAGATTTGCGAGGTGGGCGCGCCCATGCGGCCTTTAAAGTTGCGGTTGGCGGTCGAGAGGCACACGTCGCCGTCACCCAGAGTGCCGTTGTGGCGGCCCATGCACATACCGCAACCGGGAGATGTTACCAAAGCACCGGCTTCAATAAGAGTGGTCAGGGTACCATCGGAAGCGGCTTTAGCCATCTCCCGGCTGGAGGCGGGGGTTATGATCATGCGGGTACCATCGGCAATTCTGCGGCCTTTCAACAGGGCAGCCGCGCGAACCATGTCTTCATGGCGGCCGTTAGTGCAGGTGCCGAGGAACACCACGTCAACATGAGTGCCGGTAAGGTCGGTAATATCGGCCACATGGTCAACCGCGTGCGGGATGGAAACCTGAGGGACCAGATCGGACAGGTTGATGTCAACGGTTCTGGCATACTTCGCATCCGCTTCCACATTCAACCATTCGGGTTTGCTGTATTGCGCAGGTAAGTTGCCGGTGGGCGGAACGATACCCACTTTGGCACCCATCTCCACAGCCATGCTGGAGAGCGTCTGGCGGCCTTCCAGGGGCAGCCAATCGAGCCCGTGGTATTCCACCGCCATGTAATTAGCGCCGGAGATGCTCAAAATGCGGCCGGCTTTCAGAGCTATGTCTTTGTATTCCACAAAATCTGAAAGCGTTCCGCTGAAGTTGATACGCACAGTCTCAGGGACCCGCAGCCACGTTTTACCGGTTGCCCAGATCAACGCGACATCAGTGGAGCCCATGCCGCTGCCGAAGGCACCCACCGCTCCATAGCTGGTGGAGTGGCTGTCAGCGCCCACGACCACATAACCGGGCTGGGCGATACCTTCTTCCACTAAAACCTGGTGACAGATGCCGCGGCCGACATCAAACAGGCGGATGTTGTTTTCTTTCGCGAAGCGGCGCACCACGTTTTGAAGATCTGCCGTACCCACGGTAGACGCGGGGGAAACGTGGTCAAAAACGAAGGTCAGGCGGTCAGGGTATTTCACGGTCATCGCCAGTTCTTCCTTCAGGATCTTGATAATCGAAGGGGTGAGTGAATCATGGCTCATCACGGCATCAGGTTCGATGACCACGAAGTCGCCCGGTGAGACGGCGCGGCCGGCTTTTCGCGATAATATTTGTTCTGAGAGAGTTTGTCCCATGGTGTGTTCCTTTAGTGTTGTCAGTGTGGAGTTCAGGCGGCTTCCGGAAGATTTTCTGTATCCGGCTGGGCATCAGTTTCATTTTCTATGCGGGGGTTGCGCATAGAATGCAGTAGGCTGTCAACCTCGTCAAGGGTCAACGGGTGCAAGTCAGCCAGGGTTTTGACCTCTTCTGTGATCTTGCGGATCTCGTCATCTGTCAGTTCGAGGCCAAGTTGATCAGCACGGTAACGGATGGCATTCCAACCGGTGAGGCGGTGGGCGATGTGGATGTAGCGGGTGAGGCCGAAATCTTCAGGTTTCAGCACTTCATAGGTTTCAGGGTTGTTCAAAACAGCTTTGGTGTGAATGCCGGCTTTATGGGTGAAGGCGGAGAAACCGGTGATGAAATTGTTGAATGGGATATCCACATTGACAAGCTGGGCGACGGTCTGGTCAAGGTGCATTAGTAGCGGCAGGCGGTATTTTGATACGTATGCCGGGTTGATGGAGTACACACGGGCTACCAGGCCGCCCAGTGAGGTGATGCCGTTGCGCTCCCCAATGCCCAGGATGGTGGTATCAATGTGGGTCGCGCCGGCTTCCAGGGCGGCAAACGAGTTGGCGATGGCACAGCCGGTGTCATTGTGGCCGTGGAATTCGATATCGGCTTTCACCCGGCGGCGGAGTTCAGATACCAGGTTAAAGATCTGACGAGGATTGCCAATGCCGACTGTGTCGGCGATACCCACACGATTGACACCAATTTTGTCCACGGCTTCATACACGCGGAACAGGTCTTCGGGGTCGGAACGCAGGGTATCTTCGGTGCTGAAGCGCATTTCTACATTCTGTTTTTTCAGGTATTCCAGCACGCCGCCGGCCAGGTCTATGATCTGGTTGATGCTTTTTCCGTGGCTGAAGTCACGCAGTTTGGAGGATGTGCCGATAACCACGTCAACACCGTTGACGCCGGTATCAACAGCGATTTTGACGTCATCCAGGTGGCATCGGGTATGGGTGAGGGTTTTGGTTTTCAGCCCAAGTTTGGCGATGGCGGCGCAATCACGTTCACTCTGCGGAGAGGCGCAGGGTGTGGTCAACTCGATGTATTCCGCGCCGAATGCATCCAGCAGCGTGGCGATGCGGATCTTCTGTTCTGTGGTGAAGAAAGCGTTGACGAACTGTTCCCCTTCGCGCAGGGTTGAATCGATTACTGAAAATTTTTCAAGGCTCATTTCTGTTCTCCTTTTTTCTGAATGGTTAGGCGAAATAAAAGGGCGGATTTGCCAGTTCTGGTAAATCCGCTCTCCTCTTCTTACGTTTGTCAGATGCGCGAATTACCAGACCTGGTCCGGCTTATCCTTCGCGCACTTCTTGGCAATGGCTGTTGTCTGTTCCGTCGCTATGGAAACATCAACTACGGCGGGAGCAATACCCTGGATTTTTTCCAGAGCGGCTTTGAGAACCCGGATACCCAGCAGGTATTCGGGAATTTCGATATGTTCATGGGCGGTGTGGTCGAGGGTTGAGTCGCCCGCACCGTATGCGATAGCCGGGCAATTCCAGGCAGGCGCGACGAGGTTCATATCGGCGGTGCCGGTTTTCAATTTAAAGCCCGGTGTTCCACCAGCCGCTCGGATACCGGCCAGGAACGCGCGCACCAGCGGCGTATTTTTGTCACCCAGATATGCGGGCATGTGATCGGGTATCTCAATTTCAGGGGAAACGCCGGTTTTTTCTTTGCATACGTCCATAAGAGCCAGCATGGTTTGCAGGTCAATACCCTGTGGCAGGCGGACGTTCAAATTGAGGACGGCATGGTCGGTGAAGCCGTCTGATTTGAAGTCCATGGTTCGGATGGACGGGCTGAGGCGGTCAAACAGGCGGGTTTTACCCTCGTTGATAGCCGCGATCTCGTTGGAAAGTTGGTTCCAGAACATGACAGCCTGGTCGCAGGCGCTGGTAGCCCCGGATGCGGTGTGGGATGCCGGCTGATGGATGCTGACCCGCGCCCACAGGCTGCCTTTGTAGCCCAGTGTGATGGCGTTCCATCCGCTGGGTTCGCCAATTACGGCCATTACTGGAGCGGGGTAATTCTCACAAAGGTAGCGGGCGCCGCGCGAGTCGCCTTCTTCCCCCACGGCGCCGATTACGGTGATGCGCCAATCCGGAGAAATTTGCGCCTGAGCGGCGGCGGCAACAAAAGAGGCCAGCGGACCTTTCGCGTCCACTGCGCCTCTTCCATATAACGTATCATTTTCCTGTCGAATGACGATCTCACCGGAAACGGTGTCAATATGACCCAGTAATACAATTTCCTGTGATCCGGTGCCGATGGTACCAACAGCATTCCCGATGGAATCCACATGCGCCTGGAATCCCAGTTGCTGCATGGCGTCGACAAGGTAGGTGACTGCACCGCTTTCTTGCCCGGTGGGGCTGAAATGCTGCAGCAATCCGGTGAGCAGGCTGACAGAGTCCATAATTACTCGCAGCCTTCTGTGTTGGAGGTGAGAACCTCACGGACTTTTGCCACCACAATTTCGAGTTCGGATTGGGTGACCACGAGAGGCGGCAGGAAGCGCATGACCGTCAACCCTGCGGGCAGGGCCATGACGCCATTATCCATTAATTTCTGCAGGAAGGGAGTTACTTTTTGTTTGAGTTCAATGCCCACCATCAGTCCTTTACCGCGCACTTCGCGGATCAACGGTGATTTAATGGTGGAAAGCTGTTCTTTGAACCATTCACCGAGTTCCGCCGCGTGTTCCGGGAGGTGGTTTTCTTCCAGGAAATTGATTGCCGCGAGGGAAGCCGCGCAAGCGAGGGGATTACCGCCGAAAGTGGAACCATGAACCGCAGGCTGCAGTTCTTTCATGTTGGCTGATAACAAGGCGGCTCCCATGGGGATGCCTCCGCCGATGGATTTTGCCAGGCAGAGAATATCAGGTTGCAGTCCGTAATGCTGGTGCGCGAACATTTTTCCTGTGCGGCCAAAGCCGGTCTGCACTTCGTCAATGATCAACAGGGCGCCATTTTGATGGCAAATTTCCTGCGCGCCTTTGAGGAAATCTTCTTTCCCCGGGTTGACGCCGCCTTCACCCTGGACTACTTCCAGAATAACGGCCGCGGTCTGATCGGTGACAGCCTGTTTGAGCGCGTCAAGATCATTGTAGGGAATGTGGCTGTAATTGGGGACCAACGGTTCAAACGGGGCGCGGTACTTTTTCTCCCAGGTGGCTGAGAGCGCACCGTAGGTGCGTCCATGGAATCCGCGCATCGCGGCGACGATACCGGTGCGGCCTGTTAGAAGTTTCGCAAATTTAATCCCCGCTTCCACGGCTTCCGTGCCGGAGTTGCACAGGAAGACATGCGCCATGCCGGTGATGCCGCAGAGTTTTTCTTCCAGCAGAGCACGCTGGTCGTTGTAGAACATTTCAGGGCAGCTGATGATGGTCATCGCCTGTTTGTAAATGGCTTCGGCCACAGCTTTGTTGGCGTGCCCGATGTTGCCTGCGCCCTGACCGCCGACGCAATCGATGTATTCTTTACCATCCGCATCCCAGAGATGGGCGCCTTCACCGCGAACAATGGCGACTTTGCGTTTGCTGTAGACGCCGGACGTATAAATGTTTTCTTTTTCCTGGATCTCTTCAGAGGAGGAGAAGGCAGTTTGAGGTTGGATGGTTTCTGTCGCGAGCATGGTATGTCTCCTGAAGGGCTAGGAAATCACGGTTCCGGCGCCGGAAATGGCGTTGTGCAGCGGGTGTTCGACGCGGCCGTC
>CAYQTY010000053.1:0-3117 GCA_964420535.1 uncultured Leptolinea sp.
TTGAACGCCCCGCAGATCAGGCGAAGCGTGGTCGTCTTGCCCGCGCCGTCCGGCCCGACCAGTCCGTAGATCTGTCCGGGTGATACCGTGAGGCTGACGTCTTTTACGGCGTGGACTTCGCCAAACGAACGGGAAAGATTTTCAACAACCAGGATCGGGTCCGGCATGGTCAGTCCAGTTGTTTGCGGAATCGCAGCGCGGTGGCGGCCATCACGAGCAGGGCGAAGAAACATAAGGCCAGTATCTCAGGCACCAGAACTCCAATACCGGTGCCTTTAAGCACAATACCGCGGGCGATGATCAAGAAATAGCGCAGCGGAATGGCGTAGCTGATCACCTGTAAAAAGGTGGGCATGGCTGCCAGCGGAAACATGAAGCCGGAAAGGAAAATGGACGGCAACAGGGTGAACATGGTGGTCAGCATGGCTTCTTGTTGGGTGTTCGCCACGGTAGAGATCAGCAGACCGATGCCCAGCGTGGTGATCAGGAACAGGCAGGACAGGATCAACAGAAGCAGCAGGCTGCCGTTGATGGGTACGCTGAACAGCAGTACTCCCACCACAAGGATTTCGATCATGTCAAAGAAGGCGATCAGCACGTAGGGCAGCATTTTTCCCGCCACCAGTTCCCACGAACGGATGGGGGTGACGATCAACTGCTCGATGGTGCCGCGTTCGCGTTCACGCACAATGGATGTGGAGGTGAGGAACGTGGTCAGGAATTGTAGGATCATGCCAATCAACGCGGGGATCATATAGTACGCGGTGATCATCCCCGGGTTATACCAGACCTGTGTGCGCACGTCGATCGGGAGCTGACTCTGAACCGGTTTCATGGTGCGGCTGGCCATCAGTTTAGTGGCCTGTGATTGGCCCACCATGATGGCTGTGGTTAATGCTGTGCCAGCCACGTTTGGGTCGGAACCATCAATGATGAATGCCACTGTTCCAACCCGGCCGGCAACAATATCACGCCCATAGCCCGGCGGGATGATGATCGCTGCGCGAGCCTGGTTGCTTTCGATCAGGTAGTTCATTTCATTTTCTGATGTGATGTAGTATTCGAGGGTGAAGTAATCTGATGCCCGGTACGCATCGAGCAACGTGCGTGACTGGCTGGTGTGGTCGCGGTCAAGCACGGCCAGCGGGATATTGCGCACGTCGTTGGTGATGGCATACCCGAGCAAAAAGAGCATGGCGATCGGGTAAATCAACGTTAACACCAGGGTGCGCGGATCGCGCACGATCTGGATGAATTCTTTACGAATGAGCGAGGTCAGGCGCTGTTTCATGTTTATTTTTCCGCAAATGGTCTGAGTCATCCAGTACGCCGAACAGATAAAGGTCAACAAACTGGTCCAATGAAGCTTGATCGGTGGCGCATCCGGGCAGGTCTTTTAGCAATATGCCAGTGATGTAATACGAAAAGAACAGACCAATGAAAGAGCGAAGAAGGATGGGGTCGGGTATCTCCCGAAAACCGCCTTTTTTCCCGCGGACATTTTTATCCAATCCTGCAAGATGGGGAACGATAGCCTGGTATAGATCGGGAACGTGAACCGCTTTGAATTCAACGATCTCAATGAACATCATATGGAACAGGTCCGGCCGGTTTAGAAGTTCACTTACCAACGCCCGGGCAGCCCCGCGAACCAGGTCTTCAATGCTGTCACCTTCCACCTGGTCCATTAATGGGATAATCTGGTGGTATGGATGCTTTTCCCGGATGACAGAAACCCAGATATCTTCCTTGGTGTTAAAGTGATTATAGACCGCGCCTACCGTCACACCGGCCTGCCGGCTGATATCGCGCAGTGACGTGGCGTTGTATCCTTTGTCAATGAACAGGCGGTAAGCGGCATCGATGATATGGGTACGTGTCTCGGCGCTTTTTTCACGGCTTGAACGCGGCATGGCTTCCCCTGTAAGTATTATAGATAACGAGTGTTCATTATTTATACTAATTCTTTTTACCGGTTTTTGCAAGAGCAAATATGACCGGTTCACGTATTACAATGAATATACCAATTTCTGAATACAGCGAGGCATTCCATGAAGTATCCAAAAAGCACGTCGTATGATCCGGAATTTGTTCTAGCCAACATGATGGGTCCCAATGCTATGAAAACCCTGGAAGAATTGGCTGGTTTTATGAATTTGAAACCCGGAATGCGCGTACTGGACCTGGGCTGCGGCACAGGTTTGACTTCCATATTTCTGGCCCGCGAATTCGGGGTGACAGTTTTCGCGACCGACCTGTGGATCAGCGCGACAGAAAATTATGCGCGCTTCCAGTCAATGGGTGTTGCCAATAGCGTGATCCCCATTCATGCCGAAGCCCACGACATGCCGTATGCTAATGAGTACTTCGACGCGGCTGTCAGCATTGACGCCTTTCATTATTTTGGACATGAAGCTGATTACCTGGATAAGCACCTGGCGCCCCTCATCAAACCCGGCGGGCAGATCGCCGTGGCTGTTCCCGGTTTCGTGGAGGAGTATGGTGATAACATCCCGGCGGATATCAGCCCGTATGTGAAGCCGGAATACAACTTCCACTCCTGCGGCTGGTGGCAAAACCATTGGAGCACGTCACCCCTGGTAAAAAATACGGTTACCCGCTCCCTGGATTGTTGCGCTGAAGCCTGGACGGACTGGCTGGCCAGTGACAATCCGCATGCCGTTTCCGACCGTGACATGATGAAAGCAGAAGGAGGGCGTTACTTTAACCTGGTAGGGATCACGGCAGAGCGGGTTTGACCGGCTCCCGGCTTTGTCCGGATTGTTCGCGGATAGCGCGAAGCGGCCCCTGTACTGAAAGGCGTGAGAGGATAACCGCCATTTCCTGCGGAGTTTCCCGGCAGCCGTGTTCGAGCCAGGCTTGAATAACACCCATGTGTGCCGCCGCGATATAGGAGACCAGGTATTCCGGTGGAACTGTCAACTCCGCGTTGGCGCGGGAAATATACACTCCCAGTTGTTCCAGATTGTTTTCCATGGCTTTCTTCATGCGGTGTTGAAAATTGGGACTGGCTTTCAATCCCAGAATGGCATGCATGATGCGAGATTTTGTCTGGATATACTCAAATATGGTAACAATCACCGGGAGAGGCTGGTT
>CAYQTY010000053.1:3127-11248 GCA_964420535.1 uncultured Leptolinea sp.
ATTAAGGTAGTCTTCGAAACCCCAGGTCATTTCCTTCATCAGGATGTTCTTCAGATCTTCGATGAGCTCTTTTTCTGTTTGATCCAGAAGGTCAAATTTGTCATGGTAATGAAGGTAAAACGTACCCCGGTTGATGTTGGCCCGTTCGGCAATATCCTTAATGGAAATAGATTCAAAGCCGGTCTCCTCGATCAGGTCGATCATGGCATCGCGAATGGATTCACGGGTGCGCAGGATTCTGCGATCAATACGGTCTTCGGGTGTCATACTTCCTCCCTTTACTCGACACTATCGCGGTTTGTGTTGATAAAGCAACAGCCGGCTGTTTTTTGGCTCTTGATTGCCCGGATACAACTAATTATACTGTTGGCATCCTCGATATTCAACACGCTGTCAATTAACAGGATTGTGGGTAAGCAACCGGTTGACCGCAGAATCGTATACTGAATTAACCGGGTAACACGAATGAAAAACGGAAAGAAAAAACAACTGGCTTTTGTTCTGGGCGGAGGCGGCTCGCGGGGTGCCATGCAGGTAGGCGCGCTGCGTGCTCTGGTTGAAGCCGGCTATCAACCGGACCTGGTCACCGGCACATCTATCGGCGCGGCCAATGGCGCGTTTCTGGCAGTCAACGGGTATACATTGACCGGCATCTCGAAGCTGGAAGAGATCTGGCAGAAGACGGTCAGCAATGACCTGATGCCCGCCAATATGTGGTGGCAGACCATGCAGATACTGTTCGGAAAACCCAACGGACACCCCACCCACCGGATCCGTGAATTTGCCATAGAAAACGGTATCACACCTGATATGCGCTTTAAAGATCTGGACAGCCCTTTCCTTTATCCGGTGGCGGCTGATCTGAATTCCGGTAAACCGAAGGTTTTCGGTGTGAACCCGAACGATAAGGTACTGGATGGCATTCTGGCTTCCATGACACTGCCGCCCTGGATGGTCCCCATCGAGAAGGATGAGCAATATTTAATGGACGGCGGCGCGGTTTCCAACCTGCCGATCGAAGCCGCGCTGGATCAAGGTGCCACGGAGATCATCGCGCTGGATTTGCTGGACCCGGAAGAGGAGGACGACTCCGTGGCTCCGGGCATCCGTCCGTTCTTATGGAAGTTGAACCGTACGGTTGAAGTGCGCCAGTTGGAACTGGAAAAGAAACTGGCAGTAGCCAGCGGGGTGGATGTAAAACATATCGTGTTGAAAAGCGAACCATGGGTTCCCATGTGGGATTTTCGCAAGTCAATCGAATTGATGGAACACGGGTACCATGTTACCCGGGCGGCTATGAAGACCTGGGGAGTAAAACCAAAACCGGCCTGGTGGACGCCGGCCGGTTTCAAGTCAACCGTGGAAGGGTTGGTAAAAATTCTTGATTAGGCGGTTTGCTTATACCGTTTGAGTGAGGCGTTCTTTTTTTGCCGGCAGGATAACTCTGCGGTATGTAAAGAGAACAACCCAGGCCATCAACACCGCGCTGAAAACACCCGGCGCCCATACACCCAGTCGTTCCAGTAGCAGGCCGCCGATGGTGGGGCCGATGACCCGGGTGAAGGCTTCGAGCGATGACGCGATTCCCAGCATGCCGCCCACTTCTTCACGGCTGACGGACTTGCTGATAGAACTCTGGATTACCGTGTTCAATACACCGCCTGAAAGTGACATGGGCAGCAGGACGATCAACAACGGGATAAGTTCGCGGGTGAACGCCCAGCCAAGCAATGATAGTCCCATGATCCACAGGCCGGTGATGATCAGCACATTCTCGCGGTACCGTTTGGTCAACGGGGCGATAAGCCCCACCTGAGTGACCACTGAAAGGATGCCCACGTAGGCCAGTATGTAACCGGTGGTTTGCGATGACAGACCGATCGCCTGCGCGAATAGTGAGAAGATATTCTGGAACAACACGAAAGCCAGCCCGTAAAAGAAGCGGATGTGCAGGAGTGGCCCAACACCCGGGCGTTTGAGAGCCTCGAATAACGCGTTGACTGTGAACGCCGGTTTACGGCGTGATTCGGCTGAGGCACGCAGATCAGCGGTCAGGGATTCTGGAAGCAGGAAGTAGATCAGCACCAGGTTCATGAACGCCACGCCAGCCGCGGCCAGCGCCGGGAGGTTGTACCCCCATTGCGAGAGCAACCCGCCGGTGGCAGGGCCGATGATGAAACCCAGCCCGAACGCCGCGCCGATCATCCCCAGGCTTTTTGCCCGGTTGCTTTCATCGGTGATATCGGCAATATACGCCTGCGCCACGGTGATGTTTCCGCCGGTCAGGCCATCCAGCATGCGGCTAAGGAATAGTACGCCCATAATAAAGGCGTTTTCCGCTGTGGGCGCGAAAACACCGGCCAGCGCACGGCCAACTGGTTCCGCGAAACCCAGGAGAAGGAACCCGATGAAAGTGCCGGCCACTGAGAACAGCAGCACGGGACGCCGGCCGTAGCGGTCAGAGAGACGGCCCAGGATAGGGGAACCGATCAACTGGGCGGCGGCATAGGAAGCCACCAGAAAACCGACCACCGCGGCTGAAGCGCCGAAGGATTCGGCGTAATATGGCAGCAGCGGCAGGATCAGACTGAAGCCGAGCATGTCGACAAAGACGATAAAGAAGATGGTGAGGAGTCGTGATCGATTCATGTAATTATTCCTTCGCGTTTGATTACCATAGCAAATGGTAATCCCGTGGATGGAGTAATTCCATAACCCGTATAAAGTTTGTATAAATCCATAATAAGGGTGAATTATTTCAAGAAAAAAACGGCTACCTTTTGTACTTCGGGGTCGGCATCACGGAGGATGGCGGCACTGACGCTTTCAGAAACACCCCGCCTGTGAAGGACTAGACTGCGCAGGGCATCGCAGCGCAGCACGGGGTTTGGGGCTGTTTGAATTATTTCTTCCAGTAATTCCCGGACTTCCGCCGCGGGAAAGGATTGGAACGCGTGCGTCAACTTCCAGCGCGTCAGTTCGTCACCGCTTGACCGGCGGTACAAGTTCAGCAGCACGCCTTGCGAACGGGCGTTTCGGGTATAGAACGCGATGTGCCCGATGGCGTCCACCGCTTCCAAAATGGCGTCACGCTGACCATGCTGTATGACTTCTTCCAGCGCGGGCAGCGCATCTTCGCCCATGCGGATGATCACCCTCGCGGCAAGGTCACGCGGCAGCGGGTAACTTTTCTTGTAGAACCCGGTTTCGGGAATGGCGCGGTACTGGTTATCACCGATCATCCCCAGCAGAGAGATCAGCCCGGGAAGAGCCGGCAGGCCGATGGCGGCCAGTGCTTCGCCGGCTGCCAGGCGTGCGTACAGAGCTTTTTCTGTGCGCAGCCGTTCGCACAACGCGTTGACCGCCTCCGCGCGGCACCGGTCACCCAGCAGGCGGGCAGCCGCGCTACGTTTATAAGGTTCGGGGTCATCCAACCGGCGGACCAATTCGTCATCGGTCAGGTGCTGGAGCGGCTTCAGGTCATTCGCGGTTATCTCACCGCGCTTTTTTCGGGCTGTCGAATGGTCTTTCACGGATTCTTTTTCCATTGGATGGGTACAATAGTACCATCAGGCAAAAGGAGCAGGCTATGAATGAACAGGATATCCGGCATCTGAGAAACGCCATCGAAGTGGCACGGAACGCCCGTTTACTCGGCAACCATCCCTTCGGTGCCATACTGGTTGACGGCCTGGGCCGAGAGGTGCTGCGGGCCGAGAATAGCGTGGTGACCGGGCATGATGTGACCAACCACGCCGAGACCAACCTGGTGCGCCTGGCTTCAGGCCGTTACACCCCGCAGGAACTGGCAGACTGCACCCTTTACTCCAGCACCGAACCGTGCGCCATGTGTTCCGGCGCCATTCACTGGAGCCGCATCGGTCGGGTGGTCTACGCGCTAAGCGAAGAGGGGCTGTACGACATCACCGGTCCGTCACCCGAGAATTTACTTCTTCCCTGCCGCGAGGTGTTCGGTCACAGCGGACAGCCGGTGCGGGTGGAAGGCCCCTGCGATGAACTGGAGGTTGAAGCCCGCGCTGTGCACGCCAATTTCTGGCGTTGATCCGCGCAGTTCTTCTGTATAATAGACCCATGTCAAGCCAAAAAGAAACCGTAGAATTTTTGCAAGAACAAATGTCAGGTGTGGGACTGGTCACGTACCGGAAAATGTTCGGTGAATACGCATTTTACTGCGATGGCAAGATCATCGCGCTGGTGTGTGACGACCAGCTCTTCCTTAAACCGACGGCCGCCGCGCGCGCCTACCTGGGTGACAGTCTGGAGGAAGCCCCGGCGTACCCGGGATCAAAGTTGTATTACCTGATCCCCGGTGACAGATGGGACGACCGCGACTGGCTGTGCGGCCTGATCCGTGCCACCATGCCGGAACTACCTGAACCAAAGCCTAAAACGAAAAAGAAATAATTTCTAGAAATAATTAACTCCGGAGCCGACCATGAACGATACCCTGCAGCTCATCCGTGACCGCCGGTCTACGCGCGCGTTTGACGACAAACCTGTTCCGTACGACGTGGTCGAGTCGCTGATCAAGTTCACCCTGCGCGCCCCCACGGCCGGCAATATGATGCTCTACACCATCCTCAAGGTGGACGATCTGGAAATGAAACAGAAACTGGCTGAATCGTGCGACGACCAGCCGTTCATCGCCAAAGCCCCGTTATTGCTGGTGTTCCTGGCGGATTACCAGCGCTGGTATGACTACTTCCTGCGCTCCGGCGCGGAAGAGCTGTGCAAAGAAAAAGGCCTGCAGCCGCGCAAACCCGGTGTGGGCGACCTGATGCTGGCGGTGAATGATACCTTGATCGCCGCGCAGACGGCCGTGATCGCCGCCGAGGCGTTGGGGCTGGGCTCGTGCTACATCGGTGACATCCTCGAAAAGTACGAGTACCACCGCGACCTGTTCCGGCTGCCGAAATACGTGCTGCCCGTCACCATGCTGTGCGTAGGGTATCCGCGCGAGTCGGAAGAAGAGCGCCCGCTAACCCGCCGGTTTGACCCGAAATTCATCGTGCAGCACAACCACTACTACCGGCTCGAAGGCCTGGAACTGGACATGATGTTCAAAGGATTGGGCCCCGAGAAGGTGGAAGAAGGGATGCCGAATTTCGGCCAGCAGATGTACCTGCGCAAGTTCGCGTCAGAGTTCAGCGTGGAGATGACGCGGTCCGTGCAGGCGATGATCGATTCGTGGAATGAATAGGTTGACGATCGTTGGGTCATGACTCGACCTACTGCTTGAGCAGCTTCTTAAACTCTTCTAACGTCAGCATGCAATCCGCGTGCAGCCCATACCCCGCGAAGCTGGCGACAAAGAACCGAAGGTCAAATAGTTCTGATTTCGCGTAACAATCCACTTCTGATTCTTTTAATATTGAATGCAGTTTTGTGCTGCGTGGATTGTGATTCGCGAGAATAAAAACCACTTCTGGTTTTTCTTTCTCATCGAGAATGACCCGGGCGTTACTTATTCCTTTGTTGAAACGAAGTAAACCGAGATCATCCAATTGATTAAATTGGGATTCAGTAGTTTTTAAGAAATTACTATACAAACCGCCATTTGAAATAAAGGCTTCCAGGTCTTTGAGGTGTTTAGATATGCTTGCATCGCCTTCAATCGCCTTATCCCCATATTTCATTTCCATTAACACAGGCTTGCATCGGTTACCATATTTTCTTTGGGTTGATAACCAACGGATCGCTGCCAGGTCGAACCGGGCACTTATTTCATCAGTTGTTTGTTCAATATCCGTGATGAAGTATTCGCTTTCCTTTGAAATAGTTGAATCATTATTTTCTCTTACAACAAGCTGTTGAAATTCCCGCTCCGATTTTCCATATCGGGAGAAGTATTCATCCATTATATTTTTCCGCATGGGGAAAGAATTAACCCAGTCGTTTGAATCAACTTGACTAGATATTTGAATCGGCGACACAGGAATATTTTGTTTATAAATATTATATTTTTCATCGAATGAAGCTTTGTAACCGCCATTCCTTGTTTCATAAAGTTTAAGAATATTTCCTCCGCGATAATAAATATTTATGTTGTTTTCGCGGATTGCGAGCATAAGAGTCTTATCCCGTTTAATTTTTTTCAGAATCGGGCATAGAATTCCATCAGGATTTTTTAAATCGGCTATAAAACAATCGGAGATGATTCTCATTAAATTTTCCACCATTCATTATCAGAATGAAGATCAACATGAGGAAATAGTGTGCTAAATTGCTCAGGGAATGCTGTGTGAATTGGTACTACATGTTCAGGATCCAGGGCTGTAACCAGCTTTTTCAGGTCAGGGATACTGGCATGACCGGAGGTATGTATTGAATATTCCGGTATGGAATGCTTCGCCAACCATTTTCTTATTTTTAGGTGGTTTTCTTTTTCCTGGTATCCTTCCCACATAGAGAAAATATAGAGAGCATTTTCAAGACAATCCGCTTTTTCTAAATCTGAACAATGCAAAGATCTGAATAATAGAGTGGATTTTTCCCTAATTTCCTTGAGGTTTTCAATAAAAACCCTATTTTTGGAATGGCTTTTAAGAAGATCAAACCATTTATTATTCTTGATTTGTACACGCTGTCTTTGAGGAATGTAAATTGCCACTTCAGGCCAATAGGATTTTGGGATGTTTGGATTGCCTGTTGCCTCTAAAATCACAGCCGCGTATAAATCAATAATCATTCTTCTACCAGACCGTTTACAGGCTCGAAAAATTGAAACCAGACGATCGATATTTTGTATGGATGGTTGAACGAGAACCATGCCTGAAGTGGAGTGAAATAATTCAACAAATCTGTTTTCAATTTCAGACTCAGTTGGAAAAATCTGATCCTGATTTATTCGGCCAAGGGTGATACCTTCCATCAGCAGGGTATCGATGTTTTGGGGAGGGTTGTGAATGAAAATGTTAAAAAGTTTGGCTTTACGTCCATGCGCCCGAAAATCGCCTGTATACAAAATACGCTTTCCTTCACATTCGATAAGAAGACTATAGGAATCATACGCTGAATGGTCCAAAAGATATGGCACTATCGTAAATGGTCCCAATTCAAATTGCGTATTGGAGACAAGATCCGTACCATTAACAGGGAGAAACCCATTTGGAACAAATGGGGCAGCTGCAGTTAAGACTCTGCGACTGGCTGCTCCCATTACAACCGGGATGTCCGGTGATATGTGTGTTAACAAACCGTAATGATCCATATGTGGGTGAGTTACAAGAATAGCAAGCAACGAAGGATCTGACCCATCCAAACCTCTAATCGATGGCAGATAATCCGCGCTATTTTCTACTGCATCCAAAGGCAAGCCCAGATCAAGTATCAACCTTTGACCACTTGCTTCAAGTTCGATACAATTCCCGCCTATTTGATTGCTACCCCGATGAATGCAGATATTCATTTTTCTCTTTTTAATCTAAATTATATAGCTAAATAATTCTGGATCAGTATTTAGGCTTCAGTTGGGTCACGACCCAACCTACATCGGGGGTGCAAAAAATCCGCCGCATGGCTTAATCCCTCCCGCCCATCAACAGGAGGAGACCACCGATGACCACCCCATCCGAATACGGCATGTTGATCGCACAGATAAAAAAATTATCCGGCTGCATTGGACGGACCCAACTTGCATTAGGAACTTTCACCTTACTCGAAAGGATATCCATTATTAAGGGGTGGGAGATGGAACTGTCTAAATTAATTATGACAGCCCCTCGCACTCCGGCCGTTCCTGATTATTTTTGCAGACGGAAAACGCCATCGATCGTTTTCAACTTTTTGAATGGCGCCGCTTTGAGCGCCTCATTCGGTGACCACAGAGGCACCATCGTCCAGATGGCGTAAATGCCGCCGGGTTTTAGCAGGCGGTACATTTCACGCGAAATATCGACCGTTGAAATGAACGGGGCCGGTAAAACGCCATAAACCAGGATCACGTCAAAAAGACTGTCTGGCAGGGTGGTGTGAATGGCGTCTTCTCGCTGCACGGTCACGTTGTCCAATCCCGCCGCGGTCACCTTCTTTTGCGTCTCTTCTACCGCTGCCGGGTGCAGATCCACCGAGACCAGCCGGCCTCCCTGCCCCAGGATGCGG